>JAUNBP010000062.1 GCA_030526995.1 Clostridia bacterium | reverse complement strand
GCACTTTAGATCAGGGAGCAATACACGGCACAGTGGAATATCGTGGGGACAGTCCACTGTTGATTTTAGACGCCGTTACAGGCCGGGCAATCCCAACCGAGTGAAAAGGAGAGATTGAATATGTCAAAGAACAAACAAATTTTCATCATACTGTTAAGCCTTGTACTTCTGCTTTGCGCCTGCCAAGAAACGCCTAAGGAGGACTTTGTAATTCCCAAGGACGGCACATACGAGGCGGAGTTGGACGCCACAGCGCAACCTCGGCAGGAACAGGACGCCTCTTCACAGCCACAACAGGAATTGGAGCTTCCCGAAACATGGAGCGAGGATATTTCTATGGACGGCTGGACGTTTAGGATAGACGCCGAAATAAAGGCCGCGGATATGGACGCCTTCCCCGTCTATGAAACCGCGCTTACGTCGTTTGAAAACATTGAGGACGAGCTAAAGCCCGTCATGTACTACTTTGCCCGCGATGCGGTGTCAAAGGGCGAGTTTGTCCGCACCAAGAGCTATTACTACGACCAAATAAAAGCCTATATCGAAATGGGTTGGTATGATTTTGAAAACGAGCAGTGGATGCCCCACAGCGACGAGGAGATAGCGGAGCATACGGCGTTTATGCAGACCTATATAGACAATGCGCCAGCGGACGAACCGCCGTTTACGGATGTCACACCCACCGTAGATAACATGGAATTCAACATGGTTTATGAATTGAGCGATGGAACAAGGGTTAGAACATGGACGTCCGGCAGCACACATTTCGCCGTTTTCGTCGGGGATGAAACTTTTGATGCGATCTTGCAGCCGGAATCGTGGGTTTTGGAGGGGGATGCTTTCCCCGGCGAGCCCGTGGGAACGCAGATAGAGGTTGAAAACCTTACCTTGGAACAGGCGACAGCCACCGCAAACGCTTTTATCGAAGAAGTGGGAATCGAGGGCTTCGGTCTTGCGAGTGCGGAAAAGGGCAGGATGATTTCGGATTATTCCGTCCAAACCATCGAAGCGGGGTATATCTTTACACTGACCCGAAACATAGGGGGCTATCTCTGCCTTACGGGGACTACGGGACACACCGCCCTGTTTTCAACGGAGGATGAAACCTATAGCCGCTATCTTATCGAAGAAACGATCGAAATATTCGTCACAGAGGATGGCGTAAAACAGTTTGTGCGAAGTTGGCCCTACGAAACGCCCGTGCTTGTCAACGAAAATGTCAAGCTGCTGTCGTTTGACGAGGTTCAAAGCGTTATACGCACCCACCTTAAAAACTTCCTGTTCCTTTATGAACATTCGGAGATCTTTACACAGGAGGTAAGGATGCAGGCAAGCGAACTGACCCTCGTTCTAGGCATGGTGCAAAAGAAGAACGACCCCGACCGCTTTTACCTCTCGCCTGTATGGGTGCTGAAGGTGAATGACGTCCTTCCGGACGGAAGCGTGGACAGCTATTCTTCCTATATGCACATAAACGCCGTGGATGGAACTCTGCTCTCCTACGGCAATTACGACTATCTTGAAGGTGGAAGCTAACTATGATAAACGCTAAGCTGCTTTTCATTATTAAAAGCTCACTTTTTTGTTGTAAGCTAAGGACAAGATATGAAGGCGTTACTCACTGACATTAAAAGGGCGATATTTGCAAGAGGCTTTGTAATAGCGACGCTTGGCACCATGCTCTGCCTTAGCCGAGGCGTCATATAAGTGAAGGACGATGGCAAAAGTCAAAAATGATTAGGCTTCCAGCAATCAACCAAATAAACGGAAAGAGGTGATACCGGTGGGCGGTTTATAAAAAGAGCCTTGCAGTAAGTGCCGAAAACACATCACTTAAAAGTGAAAACCTGCAAGACCAGATTCATTGTATCTTCTTTTGGAACTAAAATCAAGACTAAAATAAAAATTAAGGAGGAAATTATGAAAAAGGTTATCATCTACATTATCACATTTGTTCTCGTTGTATCTTCATCCATGGTTGCAATGGCGGCAGGTTATCCTACAGGAACAAACATTCCTTATAACGGTAGGTACGTAAGGGCGTTTATAACAACGAACTACAGTTATATACACAATGGGGAAGCATGTTCGCACCATAAAAACAAGAATACATATGTCACATGGAACGAAGCCGGAACTCCTTACACATATACATATGGTTGCGGAAAAACTGGTGTAATGTATACCGTTGGATATAAATTATATTCAGGAAGCACACAATGCTATGAACTTAATGCAAAGGGAAAGAGGGCCAGCGATATTTATACGCGATTCACAAAGGATTCCGAAATACCCAACAGCATCATAGTGACCGTCAGTGGAACATTTAGCATCCATAATTATGGTGCAATTCAAAACTGATAAAATCGTTGGGAAGCGTGCAAATTATTGTACGCTTCCCAAAAATGCAACTATACAGGAACGGAGAACGGGCTATGACAAACATAACGAAAAAACTCTTGATACCCCTGATGGTACTTTTACTTTGTGCCTGTCAACAAACGCCGGAGGCGGACTATGTCATCCCTAAGGACGGCACATACGAGGCGGAATTGGATGCTTACCCACAGCCACAACAGGAATTGGAGCTTCCCGACAGGTGGAGCGAGGATATTTCTATGGATGGCTGGACGTTTAGGATAGACGCCGAGGTGAAGGCGGCGGATATGGACGCCTTCCCCGTCTATGAAACCGCGCTTACATCGCTTGAGAATATTGAGGACGAGCTAAAGCCCGTCATGTACTACTTTGCTTGCGACGCGGTTACAAAGGCCGAGTTTGTGCGAACCAAGGGCTATTACTACGACCAGATAAAAGCCTACATCGAAACAGGTCATTATGATTTTGACAGCGAGCAATGGGTGCCCCTCAGCGATGAGGATATAGCGGAGCATACGGCGTTTATGCAGACCTATATAGACAATGCGCCCGACAAGGAGCCGCCGTTTACGGAGATTACGCCCACCATAGATAACATGGAATTTAACATGGTTTATGAATTGGGTGACGGAACAAGGGTCAGAACATGGGCGTCCGGCAATACATCTTTTGCCGTTTTCGTCGGCGAAGAAACTTATGATGCGGTCTTACAGCCGGAATCGTGGGTTGTGTATGGGGATGCCTTCCCGGGCGAGCCAAGAGGAACAAAGATAGAGGTTGAAAACCTTACCTTAGAGCAGGCAACAACCACTGCAAAAGCCTTTATCGAAGAAGTAGGAATCGAGGGCTTTGGAATTGCGAGTGCGGAAAAGGGCAGGATGATTTCGGAATACTCCGGTCAAACCATTGAAGCGGGATATCTCTTTACGCTGACCCGAAACACCGGAGGCTACCTCTGCCTTGCGGGGACTACGGGACATACCGCCTTGTTTAATACGGAAGATAAAACCTATAGCCGCTATCTCATCGAAGAAAAGATTGAAATATTCGTAACTGAGGATGGTATAAAACAGGTAACTCGAACGTTTCCTTACAAAACACCCGTGCTTGTAAATGAAAATGTCAAGCTGTTGCCGTTTGACGAGGTTCAAAGTGTCATACGCACCCACCTTAAAAACTTCCTGTACCTTTATGAACATTCGAGTATTTTCACCCAGGAGGTAAGGATGCAGGCAAGCGAATTGACCCTTGTCTTGGGCATGGTGCAAAAGAAGAACGACCCCGACCGCTTTTACCTCTCGCCCGTTTGGGTGGTGAAGGTGAATGACCTCCTGCCGGACGGAAGCATGGCGAACTATTCTTCCTATATGCACATAAACGCCGTGGACGGAACCCTGCTCTCCTACGGCAATTACGACTATCTTGAAGGTGGAAATTGACGATGAAAAGCTTGCCCCAAATACTTCTGATACCCATGATGGTACTCCTTCTCTTAACCGCCTGCGCTCCCGAAGCGGCGGTGGACGGGGCAGGCCGTACTGCGGCGCCCGCTACAAGCGAGACTTTCGAGGTAGGCGAACCATCGGTTGAAGGCGAAGGGGCAGTTTCTGCGACGACGTCAGAACCAAACCCCATGGACGAAAATACCTTTACAACCTCGAATATAAGCTCCGCACCCCTGTCCGCGCCGCTAATAAAATCTGTGACAATTAGGGAAAAGTACGATGAGGCGGACGGGGCGGTTCATACGACCTTCAAAAATCACGAAATAGATTTTTCTATGTTGCGAATAACGGTGAACGAGCTTGTAAGCGATAAGGACGGAACAAGCGTTGATTTAACCGTGGTCTTCCCCGAGGAGTGGACAAACGCCGAGATTCACAGCGTCAGTTTGTATTTGAGCTTCAGGTTTTCGACCGAGCAAAGAGAGCTTGCGGACTTCCGTATGCTTTCGCAGGAGCCGTTGCCCTCGATGTCGCACATAAACGAGCGGGTGTACAGCATCAATTACCGTTTTCACTCGGCTACGCTCACCCCAAGTAAACTGGCGGGCAATGAAACGCTGCGCATCACACCGATAGTCCATTACAAGGAAATGTTGTGGGGAGTAATCGCCAACGGACGCCACGACGACACGGTAATGCTTCTTGAGGGCGACTCCTGTACCTACGACGGAACCGAGTTGGCCTATAGCGGGACGACTCGTTGGCACAGTTTGAACGAGTTAGGACTTGAGATCACGCTTCCCGAATGGATTGCCTCCGCCGAGGCTCAGACCGAGCAGAAGAAGGAGAATGTCCTGCCGGTTACAAACTGGGAGGAGGACTGGGAAAGAAACGAGGAGTTGGGTTATCACGGCAACTACGCCCCATTCTATTACGGCACCATCTACAACACCTCCGCCGATTTTTCCGAGATTGAAGTCTGCTTTGAATCCGTTAGGGTTTGGGACGGCGGGCTTTATATTGTGTTGAGGGTGACAGTACCCCCTTCTTGGGATCAAGCTACCGTAAATGCCGTGGTGGGTGGTGGCACTTTTGCATCGGGACTTTCGTTCCAGATAAAAACCGACGAGAATGCACAGCCGCCCACGCCCTCGTCAAGCTCGCGGGGACCTTACAGAAGCTTTATGATAATGCGCAGTTTTATCAGCGGCACCCCCAACGGCAGTTACAACCCCGAGCTGGCAACCGATTTGCCACGGGAGCATTATGTGATCTGCGAGGAGAACACAAGGAATCTGTGGCTTATCGAACAGACCGAAACCCTTGATTTTCTTTTGGGTTACAACTATTACGAAACCATAGTATTTGAGGATGAGGTTCTCGATTTGACCGGAGGAGAACATTTCTATTTAGATGAAGCTGAAAGTTCGTATAAAGAAATAAAGTTAACCCTTCGGCAACTTACCGTTTCGGCGTCGGAAATAATTGGATATGAGGAGATATTGGGATGAAAAGATTTGGCTTGATAATTATAGCTTTTCTGCTACTTGCGGGCTGTGCTCCGGATTCTTCGGTGGACGGGGCAAGCCGTACTGCCGCGCCCGCTTCAAGCGAAACTTACGAGGTAGGCGTGCCCTCCGCCGACGGTGGAGAGATAGCCACGGCGGTGGCAGAACCGAATCCCATGGACGAAAATACCTTTACAATCACGAATATAAGCTCCTCACCGTTGCAGGCAGAGCTAATAAAATCCGTGACGGTTAGGGAAAAGTACGATGAGGTGGACGGGGCGGTTCATACGACCTTCAAAAATCACGATATGGATTTTTCGGAGCTTATAATAACCGTAGACGAGCTTGTATGCAATGAAAGCGGAACGAGCATAGACCTTACCGTGACCTTCCCCGAGGATTGGACGAATGCCGAGATTCACAGCATGAGCCTGTATTTGGGCTTTAGAGCGTCAACGGAGCAAAAGGAGCTTGCGGACTTCCGTATGCTCTCGCAGGAGCCGTTGCCCTCGATGTCGCACATAAACGAGCGGGTGGACAGCATAGAGTACAGCTTCTATTCCCCCATGCTGACGCCCGCCAAACTGTCGGGCAACGAAAGCCTGTACCTCACACCGATAGTCCATTACAAGGAAAGCTTATCGGGAAGCTTCGCCAACGGACGTGCCGGGGACACGGTAATGCTGCTTGAGGGCGACTCCTGCACCTACGACGGAACCGAGCTGGAGTATTACGGGACGGCTCGTTGGTACAGTTTGAACGAGCTGCGGCTTGAGATGGCGTTGCCGGAATGGATTGCTTCTGCCGAGATTCAGGCCGAGCAAAAGCAGGAGAATGTCCTGCCGGTTACAAACTGGGAGGAGGACTGGGAAAGAAACGAAGAGTTGGGTTATCACGGCAACTACGCTCCGTTCTATTATGGCACCATCTACAACACATCTGCGGACTTTTCCGAGCTTGAATTTTGTTTGGATTCCATTAGGGTCTGGGACGGCGGGCTTTACATTGTATTCAGGGTGACAGTCCCCTTATCTTGGGATCAAGCTACCGTAAATACTGTGGTGGGTGGCGGCGATTTCGCATCGGGACTTTCGAACCTGATAAAAACCGACGAGGATGCACAGCCGCCCACGCCCTCATCAGGCTCGCAGGGGCCTTACAGAAGCTTCACGACAATACGCAGTTTTATCAGCGGCACCCCCAACGGTAGTTCCAATCCCGAGCTGGCAACCGATAGACCACGGGAGTTTTATGTAATCTGCGAGGAAACCACAAGGAACCTGTGGCTGATCGAACTAACTGAAACACTTGATTTTCTTTTGTGGTACTACTATTACGAAACCATAGTATTCGAGGATGAGATTCTCGATTTGACCGGAGGAGAGCATTTCTATTTAGATGAAGCTGAAAGTTCGTATAAAGAAATAAGGCTGACACTTCGGCAAATTACCGTTTCGGCGTCGGAAATAATTGGCTATGAGGAGATATTGGGATGAAAAGATTTGGCTTGATAATTATAGCTTTTCTGCTACTTGCGGGCTGTAAGCCCACGCCCGAGGACGACGTTGTGGTAAACCGGGGCGACAGGCTTATGGAGGACAAGATAACCTCGGCGGCACTTGAGCCCTATGCCTACGAATATGCTGACAAGTGGGAGCAGACCATTCCTCTAAAGAATACCACCATCGTTATAGATGCAAGCGTGGAGGTGAACGAGGCAAATATGTTCCCCGTTCAGACCGTGCAAAAGGTCACGGTTTGCTCCGAGGACGTATACGAGCTTGTCACGGGTCTGTTCCCCGACGCAAAGGAGATACGAACCAACCGCTTCAGTGCCGAGGAGCTTGCCTTCGATATGCAGATGGTGCTTCGGGGGACTTTTTCCGGCATAGACGACGAAACCGGCGAAATAATCTGGGCGCCGTCTGCGGAACAGGACGAACAGACAGCGGAAATACAGGCGTTGCTT
>JAUNBP010000061.1 GCA_030526995.1 Clostridia bacterium | reverse complement strand
CTCTTTACCGCTTTTCTTTGCTTCTTTCTTTTCGCGTCCGAAAAGAAAGAAGGGTCCCCCTCCCCCGTGAGGGTGATAACGGGTACGGCGGGCGGATGATATCCGCCCCTACGGGTGGGATGCGCCTATGCGTGGTGGTAATGGAAGATGCGGGCGGCTTGTTTCATGTTTTCTCTAATCTCCACGCCGAAGGGGCAGCGTTTTTCGCAGGCACCGCATTCTATGCAGTCGGAGGCCTTGGCCTTGAGTGCGGCGTAGTGCTCCCTGACCGTTTCGGGAACCTCGTTCTGCGCCTTTGCGAGGTTTAGAAACTTGGTCACGGTTGCGACGTCTATACCCTTGGGGCAGGGTGCGCAGTGTCCGCAATACATGCAATGCCCCTGCCAGCTTATCTTGGGGAAGCTCGCAAACGCCTCGGCGTAGTCCCGCTCCGCATCGGTGGCTTCCTCGTAGTGCAAGGTTGCTTTTAAGTCCTCTATGGTGCGTGCGCCCGACATCACGCTTGAAACGGCAGGCCTTGTGAGGGCGTAGTGGATGCACTGCACGGCGGTCAGTGCCTTGCCTGCGGGGGACTCGGAGGTGAGCAAGTCCCCGCCGCCAAACGCCTTCATGACCGTGATACCGACGCCCCTGCGCTGGCAGGTCTCATACAGCTCCGCCCTCACGGGGTCGATGTTTATAAGGTGGTTTTCGTAGCTCTCGTCCGCCCAGAGCTTGTCAACGTCCTCATCGCCCGGGAGCAGGTCGTAGCAGGGGTTGATGCTGAACATTATCACGTCGATAAGCCCGCTGTTTGCAGCCTGAAGCGCCACTATCGGGTTGTGGCTGCTTATGCCTATGCTCCTTATGCGTCCCTGCTTTTTAAGTTCGAGGGCATAAGCCATTATCTCGCCCTGTGCAATCGACTGCCAAAGCTCCTCGGAGTCTATGTAGTGTATCATGCCAACATCGAGGTAGTCGGTGCCGAGGTTTTGAAGCTGGGTCTCAAACGCCGCTTTCACCTCGTCCATCTTGCGGGTTGCACGGTACTGGTCGTTCTCCCATAATGTGCAAAGATGTGCCTGCAAGACAAAGTCCGCCCTGCGCTTTTTTATCGCCTTGCCCACCCTGCGCTGCATATCGGGGTTGGGGCTGTACATATCCATGCAGTTTACGCCATGCTCGAACGCAAGGGCGAACATCTCGTTTGTAAACGCCTCGTCCTTGTCTATAAAGCCCTCGCAGCCGAGCCCTATTTCGCTGACCTTGATTCCTGTGTTGCCTAATTCCCTGTATCTCATTCGTCCTTTCCTTTCATCGCTTCCGCTATGGTTTTCATTATCGTAGGTATTTCGATGTTCTGCGGGCAGTGCGCCGTGCAGGCGCCGCAGGCTATGCAGTCTGAAGGCTTGCCCTCGGAGTCCACCTTTTCAAGGCTGTTAAGCTGCCACCAGCCGTTGAGCTTGTAGTTGTTGTACAGCTTTAAGTATTCGGGAATGTTTATCTTTGCGGGGCAGTCGTCGCAGCAGTACCTGCATTCGGTACAGGGAACCACCACCTGAGAGCGGAAGGCTGCACAGGCTTTCATCAAGGTTGCCTCGTCCTCTATGGTGAGCGCCTCATCGCCTTCAAAGGTTTTAACGTTGTCCATAATCTGCTCCATGTTCGACATTCCGCTTAGAATGACCTTCACGCCCGCAAGTCCCTTTACAAAGCGGAACGCCCACGAAGCGCAGCTCCAATCGGGGTGCGCCTCATGCAAGATGCCCTCGGTTTCGGGGGTGAGCTTGGCAAGCCTGCCGCCCCGAACCGGCTCCATGACGATAATCGGGATGTTGCGCCCACTTAAAATCTCGTACTCCTGCTTTGCGGTGCCGTAGTTCCAGTCGAAGTAGTTTAGCTGTATCTGCACAAAGTCAAAGCTGTGGCTGTCCAAAAACCTTGTAAGCGTTTGGGGCGAACCGTGGAAGGAAAAGCCGAAGTGCTTGATCCTGCCCGCCGCTTTCTGCTGTTCATAATATTCTATGCAGCCGCTTTCAAGATACTTGTCCGCATTGCCGTCGGAGATGGCGTGGAGAAGATAAAAGTCGATGTGCTCGGTCTTAAGCCTTGAAAGTTGCTCCTCAAAGACCGCCTTGTAGTCGGGGTTGGCTTGGAGCAAAAACTTGGTCGCAAGGTGATAGCTCTCCCGTGGGTACTTTTTCATCGCCTCGCCCAAAAACTTCTCGGACTCGCCGCTGTGATAAACATAGGCGCTGTCGTAGTAGTTTATGCCCTGCTCCATCGCATAGTCGATAATCTGCTGCGCCTTTTCAAAATCTATCGGTACGCCCGACTTCCCGTCCAAAACCGGCAGGCGCATATTGCCCATGCCGAGATGCGAAAGGTTACATTCATATACTTTTCGAGTTACCATATTCTTCCCTGCTTTCCTCATAAATCTTAAATCCATTTTAGCTTAAAAATCGCTTCGATTCAAGTGCAATCTCTATGGTAATATGTGAACTTCTTTGGTATAATGCTAAAAAATCGGAGGCATGGACAATGAAGAATGAGGCTTTGGTATTTACGCTTAAAAATCGGCAGGGCAGCTATGTTAAAATCACAAACTACGGAGGCATAGTTATGAGCCTTGCCGTTCCCAATCGCAACGGCGAACTGTCGGACGTCGTTTTGGGCTACGACACGCCCGAGGAATACATGGAGGGCAACCCCTGCTACTTTGGCGCAATCTGCGGCAGGTTTGCAAACAGGATAAGGGGCGGCAGGTTTTTAATTGACGGCAGGGAACATTCCGTGGACAAAAACGAGAATGGCAACACGCTGCACGGCGGGTCAAGGGGCTTTGACAAGCGGTTCTTCGACGCCGAGCAGTGCGGCTGCAAGCTGTATTTAAGGCTCGTAAGCGAGGACGGGGATATGGGCTTTGAAGGGCGGCTTGAGGTTACGGTTTGCTATGAGTTTACAGACGATAACGAGCTGAAAATCTCCTACGAGGCCGTCTGCGATAAGGATACGGTGGTAAGTCTCACCAACCACTCCTACTTCAACCTTGCGGGGCACGACAGCGGGAAGAGTGTCGAGGACCACATTTTAAGCATCGCAGCCGACGGTTTTATCCCGATAGACGGAGCCTCGATCCCCTTAGGCTCCGTTCGTCCCGTGGACGGCACGCCCTTCGATTTTAGAAAGCCCACCGCCGTGGGGCTTAGGCTCAACGAGCATAGCGAGCAGCTTCAAAACGGAAGCGGCTACGACCACTGCTTTGCCTTTGGCGATACCTCAAAGGCGGTGGCAACGCTGTATGAGCCGCTTTCGGGAAGAAAGCTCGAGGTGTTCACCGATATGCCCGCGATTCAGCTTTACAGCGGAAACTATATCGGAAACAAAAAAGGTAAGGGCGGAGCGCCTTATAAAAACCGCAGCGGGCTTGCGCTTGAAACCGAGTTTTACCCTAACTCCCCGAACGTGCCCTCCTTCCCCTCCCCCGTTCTTAGGGCGGGCGAAACCTACCGCCATTGGACGAGCTACCGCTTCTCCTGCGAATAGGGGTTTGGACTTGTCCTGCAAAAAAAGTTGAAAAAAGGTATTGACAAGGCGGCGTATATCATATATAATCGCTCCAATGGTTTTTTCGGCTGTGAATGCGAGAAGTACCGAGGTTGGATTCGTCAGAGAGTTGTCGGGTGGTGCAAGACAATCGAAGCGGTCTTGGGAATACACGCAGGAGCCTCCCTCCCAAAGGAAACGAGTAGGCGGGGACGGGGTCGCCCGTTACAGCGATAGGGTATGCAGTACCCGATAAGGTCGTTGTCGTGAGGCAACGGTGAATTGAGGTGGTAACACGGGTTTGACGCTCGTCCTCTTAAAAGGAGGACGGGCTTTTTCGTTCTCCTTCGTCAAAAAAATGATTTTTAGGAGATTATAAAAGATGGCACAGGTACAATTTTTCAGCGGCGAGTCGATACCCCTCGAGATGCACAAGGTCAGGGTCGTGCAAAAGCTTTCCCTGCTCCCCGTGGAACAGCGGCAGAAATGCATTGAGGAGGCGGGCAACAACACCTTCTTGCTCAAGAACCGAGACGTGTTTATAGACATGCTCACCGACAGCGGCGTAAATGCTATGAGCGACAACCAGATGGCTGCAATGATGATAGCCGACGACAGCTACGCCGGAAGCGAAACCTTCTTCCGCCTTGAGCGCAAGCTGCACGAGATATTCGGCATGGACTTCTTCCTCCCGACCCACCAAGGGCGGGCTGCCGAAAACATCCTTGCGGAGGCCTTTGTGCGCCAAGGCTCGGTCATACCTATGAACTTTCACTTTACGACCACCAAGGCGCACATCACCCGCTTGGGCGGCAGGGTAGAGGAGCTTATAATTGACGAGGGCTTGCGGCCCGACGGGAACCATCCCTTTAAGGGCAACTTTGACCTTGAAAAGCTCCGTGAGTGCATTAAGCGCAACGGAGCCGAGAACATCCCGTTCATCCGCATCGAAGCCGGAACCAACCTAATAGGCGGGCAGCCCATATCCCTGCAAAACATCAAGGACGTGAGCAGGATTACACACGAGAACGGCATTCTCCTTCTCATGGACGCCTCCCTGCTTCAGGACAACCTCTTCTTCATCCACGAGCGTGAAGCCGCCTGCAAGCATATGAGCATCCGTGAGATCACCCGTGCCGTTGCAGACGAGCTGGATATAATCTACTTCTCCGCCCGCAAGTTCGGCTTTGGCAAGGGCGGCGGAATCTGCATTCGAGACAGAAAGGTATGCGAGCGAATGAAGGAGCTCATTCCGGTTTTTGAGGGCTTTTTGACCTATGGCGGCATGAGCGTTCGCGAGATGGAAGCGATAACCGTAGGCCTCGACGAGACCATGGACGAGCAGGTAATATCCCAAGGGCCCCAGTTTATCGAGTTCATGGCGAACGAGTTCATTAAAAACGGCGTTCCCGTAGTCACCCCTCCGGGCGGTCTCGGCTGCCATATAAACGCACGGGAGTTTCTACCCCACATAGACGCCCACGAGTACCCCGCAGCATCTTTGGCGTGCGCGGCCTTCATTGCGGGCGGCATACGAGGCATGGAGCGGGGAACCCTTTCCGAACAGCGTGAGCCCGACGGCACCGAGCCCGTTGCAGCAGTCGAACTGTTAAGGCTTGCCGTGCCCCGCAGGGTCTTTACGCTCTCGCAGGTTAAATATGTCATCGACCGCATCATCTGGCTGCATAAGCACCGTGACCTCGTAGGCGGGCTGCGCTTTGTAGAGGAGCCCTCGGTGCTGCGCTTCTTCTTTGGGCGGCTCGAACCCATAGGCGACTGGCAGCAAAAGCTCGTGCAGCAGTTTAGAAAGGACTTTCCCGAAAGCTTGTAAGGGAATTTATTATGTACTTTTCTTTTGGCGGAAAGAAAAGGTACCAAAAGAAACCGCAAAAAGAGGGAGTTATTAAATCTTAACACGAGAGTTGAGTGCCCCGATTTGCCATGGGCATATGACAAATCGAGAGTTTTGTGGGATTAAAGAGCAGGGATGCCGTAGTCGCTTGGGCGGCAGGTAAATCCCTGCATATTTATTTGTGAAAATGTTGTTTTGCGTGGCGTCTGTGTTAAACTTAGCTGAAAGCAATTTTTTAGGAGGATGTTTAGATGAAACGCACGATTGCCGTCTTTTTGACGCTTATGCTTGTTGCAATTATGTTGCCCGCTTCGGAAGTTACTGCGACAGGGTTTAGAGAGCCTGCCGAGCCGATTGAAATATGGGACGGAACTATAGCTACAGGCTATGCCGGGGGCAGCGGCACTGAATCCGACCCTTACCTGATTGAGAACGGGGCGCAGCTTGCCTATCTTGCGCAGCAGGTAGGTGCGGGCGAAAATTATTCAAGCGGTAAATACTTCAAACTGACCGCCCACATCTATCTCAACGACCCGCAAATTGGGAAAGCTATGAGACCACCGCACCCGCAAACGAATGGACGCCTATAGGCCGCTACGGCAGTTCTTGGGTTGACTATACCAAGACCTTTCAAAGCAACTTTGACGGCTCTGGCTATACGGTAAGCGGCATATACATCAATAAAACGGAAACGACCTCTGCCGATAAATATCTGGGCTTATTCGGCAATTGCAGAAACGCCTCGCTCCAACACCTTGGAGTAAAGGACTCCTACATAAAGGGCAATCAATATGTCGGTGGCTTAATCGGGGGCAACTATTATTCCACAGTCAGCAGCTGCTACAGCACCGGAAATGTCATCGCAACGGGAGATTACAGCTATGCGGGCGGTGTAATCGGGTATAACAGTTATTCTACCGTCACCGACTGTTACAACGAGGGTGCGATAAAGGGCAAAGAATGTGTCGGCGGCGTGATTGGGTATAACTATTCCTCCACCGTCAGCGGCTGCTACAATATCGGAATGCCCGAAGGCTCAAACTCTGTCGGCGGCGTATGCGGACTTAGCACTGCTTCCACCGTCACCAAATGCTATAACACCGATAGAGTCTGCGGTACGGAGCAAATTGGCGGGGTGGTCGGGCGAAATTCTGCGCTCACATACTCTTCCGACAACACCGCCTTTGCTGCGGTTAAAGACTGCTATAACACGGGTTCAGTTTCCTGTACGATAACCGATGTCGGCGGCGTGGTTGGGAGCAACTATGCATACCCGCAACTCGGCACCTGCACGGTAACGATTGAAAACTGCTACAGTATCGGCACTCTCGCCGGAGCCGGACACAATGTCTGTGGCGTGGTTGGAATAAATTATGCAGCCGCCTCCGGCACCGCCACCGCAACGGTTGAAAACTGCTACTATCTTGAATCCCGTGCGGCGGTCGGGACTGCAAACGAAGGCGCAGGAGGAACCTAAACCATTGAAAACGTTATCCCCCTTACCGATGAACAGCTTCGTGTTCAGTCCGGCTATGTGGGCTTTGACTTTGCAGGCAATGCCCATGAAAAAATCTCTCCCGTTTGGACTATGGAGGGCAATACCGATTACCCCTATGCCGAGCTTGCGGGGATGCCGCATTTGAAAGGCTTTGCATCGTTCTCCTTCCTCTACGGCGATGCCGAATGTGACGAAGACGTCGATTCTGCCGACGCTGCTGCGATATTACGTTATGTTGTAAAGCTGCCAAACTCCGACTTGTCGCCGCTTGGCAAGAGTCAGAGCGATGTCGCAACGGCATTTAGCGGAGAGCCCGATTCTTCGGATGCGGCTGCGATTCTGCGCTTTGTGGTAAAGATTATCGACAGCCTCGACCTGTAACGGGGGTATTTGTTTTGTACTTTTCTTTTGGCCCTGCGTTATCATATCAAGTGCAACGAGGGAAAAAGTAGGGGAAAAAGAGATA
>JAUNBP010000060.1 GCA_030526995.1 Clostridia bacterium | reverse complement strand
AAAACATGTGGCGCAGATATTCCGTGTCTCCGAACAGGCAACAAAGATACGCCTCACCGACCTTGGGCTAATATAGCCAAAATACAAGCTCTTTTTTTAACCAAACCGCAACAATCGGAGCGTGAAGCCTGCTCCACCTGCAACAAGCCAAACGCAAGCCCCAATTGGTTTGATTATTTTGTGAAGAAAAAACAGTAAACTTTCGCGCCCCATTTCTGCGACGGGGCTATTACATACCCCACACATTTGCCAAATATGCAAGATGACGCTACACTTTAGGTATCGGCTGTCTTGCGTTTATGGCAAAGTACGCAACACCGCAGGACACGCCCCGCATTATGGCAGCATGGGGCAGCGTTCCTGCACAGCTTTCCAAGGAGAACCGCAAGTTTCAATACAAGGTCATCAAGTCGGGCGCAAGAGCGTACGAGTATGAAACCGCCATCGACTGGCTGAAAGCGGCGGGGATGATAAACGTTTGCACCCGCATCAACGAAGGGAAGATGCCCCTGTCTGCATATGCGGATAATGCTTCCTTCAAAATCTACATGATGGATACGGGTCTGTTGTGCTCAAAGTTCGGTATCGCTCCTAATGTGGTGCTGTCAAGCCCTCACAGCTTTGACGGCTTCAAGGGCGCATTGGCGGAAAACTATATCATGCAGGCTCTTGTCGTAAATGGCTTTGCGCCGTACTATTGGAGCTCCTCGGGGAAGGCGGAGTTGGACTTTGTTATGCAGGATAGAAACGGCAACATCTTGCCGCTGGAAGGCAAATCGGCGGATAATGTAAAGGCAAAGAGCCTGCGCACCTTCGTATCGCTGTATCATCCTCCCTATGCCATCCGAGTATCTGCTAAAAACTTTGGATTCGAGAACAACATAAAAAGCATTCCGCTGTATGCGCTATTCTGCCTAAAACCCTGACCTGCGCCTGTCCTAATATGCTTTTTACGGGCAAAGCAACCGTAAAGCCAAAGTCGCAGCATCAATCAAGGGTACGCCATATTAGACGCATAACCCCGTTATAATTCCATATAGCCCCCGCAATTAAGTGATGCGGGGGCAGGGGGTTGCAAGTTGAGCTGCAATTCGGTACGAATGCCCAAGCTTAGGGCATACTGTTGTATAAAGTGCAGTTGGCCTTGTTTTTGGCGGTTATCTTAGGAAGCGTCACCCAATACGGCGTAGGGCCGGGAGCGGCACCGTCAAGCGGGACGTAGACGGCCCGCAGCCAGTATGATTCGGCGGTAGTCTTTGCTCTCCAGAAGTACACCTGCACACGATAGTAGCAGCCTTTTTCCGCTTTGAATGTTATAGTTTTACTCTTGGTGTTCCAAATGTCCGTATGTTCCGGCAGCAACGATTTGCCGGTTATTTTGTTGTTCTTTGCGTCCCATTTGTAGATTTTGATTTCGTAAGTTCCATATACCTTTGCATTTGGCAATTTAATAACGTCTATCCCATCCCAATCAAGCACTCCCTTGGTGCAGCTAAAGGTCAGCTTACAGGTTTTACTATTCGCCTTAACATAGAAGTACTTCGAACCCCCGCCATACTTGCTGCCCGTGTACTGACAGTTATACGATGATACCTGTGCGGCAAGGGTTGATGTTGGCAGTGCGGTTACAAAAAATAGCACCGCAAACACAAACGCCAATAGTTTCATTAATCTCCTCATAAATTATCCTCCTAATTATTCCGTTTAACGTGATGCATCTCCGCTAACAATGTAATTATAGAGTTTATTCCTCTAAATGTCAATAGTGTATATAGCTCTAAAGTAAAATATTTTTTGGAGGTATGCATGGATTATTTGAAACGAATACGAGGACTCAGAGAGGACAACGATCTTACGCAAGCCGAGGTGGCAGCACTCTTAAGAGTGGGGCAAAAGACCTATTCGGACTATGAACTTGGCAAGACACGCATTCCCTTGGACAGCGTGATTATGCTTGCACGCTTTTACAACGTTGATATGAACTATCTTTGCGGGGTATCCGACAGGCGGATGAAGTTTCCCACAAAGTAAGAGAATGTCAATCGCAGAGCGGCAAAATCATATGAACACAAAAGCCGCAAGCATACCGCCTGCGGCTCTGGCACACCCGGCGCGATTCGAACGCGCGACCTTCCGCTTAGGAGGCGGACGCTCTATCCTGCTGAGCTACGGGTGCTTATCAACCTTTTAATTATAGCCGATTGAATCGGGCTTGTCAATGCTAAATTACCGCTTAGAGCAGCAGGGCGGTTTTGGAATAGACGTCGCCGCTGCCCACGGTGAGGACGAGATCGCCCTTTGAGGCGTTTTCGTCGAGGTAGGTGCGGATATCGTCAAAGGTCGGGAGGTACCTTGCCCTTGCGCCCGAGGCGTTGATTGCTGCCACCATATCACGGGAGTGAACCATGCCCGTGTCCTTCTCCCTGCCCGGGTAGATATCGGGAACGAGCACCTCGGTTGCGAGGTTAAAGCAGTCGAGCGTTGTGCAAAACAGCGTCCTTGCACGGGTGTAGCTGTTGCATTGGAACACGCAAAACAGCTTGTTGTGCGGAACACGGCTTGCGGCTTCGAGGATGGATTTAATCTCGTTCGGGTGGTGGGCATAGTCGTGAAAGACCCTTATCCCGTCCCGTTCGCCCATGAACTCAAAGCGGCGCTTGGTGTTGGTAAAGGCGGCAATTGCCCTGCTGTAAACGCCGAAGGGAACGTTCAGCTCCTTGGAAACGGCGTAGGCAGCAAGCGCATTTATAACGTTGTGCGTTGCAGGCACAGAGAGGCTTATCCTGCCCCGATTTTCACCGTGGTCGATAAGCTCAAACGAGGGATTGCCGAGCGCATCGTACTCAATGTTCGCCGCATGAAAATCGCCCTTGAAAAGCCCGTAGGTTATGGTGGCACGGTCGAGCACCGGCAAGAGGTTGCAAACGTGGGGGTCGTCGATGCAGCCTATTATCTTACCCTCGGGTGGCACGAGCGAGCAAAAGCGGAAAAAGGTAGAGACGATGTGGTCGATATCCCGATAGCAGTCGAGGTGGTCGTTATCGATGTTGTTGATAAGTGCAAGCGTCGGAGAAAGCGTTAAAAAGCTCTCAACGTATTCGCACGCCTCGGTGATGAGCGTATCGCCCGCTCCTATTGCAACTCCGCCGTCCAAAAGCTCCATGTAGCCGCCAACGTGGACGGTAGCGTCGAGCCTTGCTGCCTCATTGATGTAGGCGAGCATAGAGGTTATCGTAGTCTTGCCGTGGCAGCCCGCAATTGCAACAACCTTGGAAAACCGCTCGGAGATTTGACCCAAGGCAACGCTTCGCTCCATCTCGGGGATGCCGTGTTCGCGGGCAAAGACCCGTTCGGGATTGTCGGGTCTTATTGCAGCGGAGTAGACCAAAAGGTCTGCGCCTGCCGCCTGGTCTGCCCTGTGTCCGATAAAGACGGGAATGCCCTCCTTCTCAAGCCTCTTGGTAAACTGATTCTCCTCACGGTCGCTGCCGCTTATACCGTGTCCCTGCGAGTGCAGAATGCGGGCCAGCCCGCTCATGCTGCAGCCGCCTATTCCGACGAAATGTATCTTTCCGGATTCATCCAAAGTAGCCATGTCCTGCTCCTAAACTTTCATTAACGGTTTATTATACGCTATTTGTGTCGGTTTGACAACCGTTTTACTTGTGGTAAGTCTGATTGCTCAGAATTTTGAAGCCCCGATAGAGCTGTTCCAGCAAAATCAGCCGTGCGAGCCTGTGCGGAAGCGTGAGCTTCGACAGCGAGAGCCTTTCATCGGCACGGGCGAGCACCGCCTCCGAAAGCCCCAAGGACCCGCCAATTACAAAGGCAACGGTCTTGCCCCCGAGACGGTATCTTCCGAGCTTTTCGGCAAAGAGCAGCGAGTCGGGCGAGCTTCCGTCTATCGTCAGAGCTATGACATAGTCCCCCTGCTCGATGCAGCGCAAGAGCCGCTGCCCCTCCTTATCCTTGACCTGCTCCTGCTCCGACTTGGAGAGGGTATCGGCAGCCTTTTCATCCGCCACCTCCAAAACGCTGAGCTTGCAAAACCGCAGCAGCCGCTTGATATAATCGCCGCAGCCCTCCTCGTAATATCGGTCTTTGAGCTTGCCTACGCAACAAATCTTAATGTTCATGCGACCTCGAAAAAGCCCGTGGGTGCATCGCGCCTTGCCACCTCTATTACGACCTCGTCCGCCAGCCCCGCCTCCGAGAGCGCCGCCTCAACGGTTCTGAGAGCAAGCGAGGGAAAGTTGTTTTCATCGGAGAGATGCCCGAGCAGCACGGTCTTTAGACCCCTTTGGGCAAGCCTTACGACGGCACGGGCGCAGTCCTCGTTGCATAAATGCCCCAAGGGTGAGAGTATCCTCTGCTTGAGATCGGGCGGATAGCAGCCCGCCATCAGCATATCCACATCGTGGTTCGCCTCCAAAAGCACGCAGGACGAGCCCTCCACAAGCCCAAAGATTCGCTCGTCGATATAGCCGACGTCGGTCATCACGGTGAGCAGGTGGCGGTTGTGCGAAATTCTAAAGCCCACCGCATGGGCTGCATCGTGGGGAATCGTAAACGGCAAGAGTTCAACCTTGCCTATATAGAAGGGCTCATCCGACTCAAAGATGCGAATGCTGCTTCGGGGCAGAGCTGCAAGGCGGTCATACATCGACCTGTGACAGGCGGTGTTTGCATAGATGGGAATATCGTATTTCTTCGACAGCAACGCAATGCCTCGAACGTGGTCTATATGCTCGTGGGTAACGCAGATTGCGTTGAGCGTTTCGGGGCGCACCCCGATTTCATTCAGCAGGGCGCAGAGCCTGCGACAGGACAGCCCCGCATCTATCAAAAGGCGGGTATCGCCCGCTTCGACATAGGCTGAGTTGCCCGACGAGCCGCTGCTTAAGGGACAAATTCGCATAAATTTCCTCCGTATCGAAACATTATAGCATATTTTGCCCGATTGTGCTATACTGACGGTATGATAGAAGAAAAGGCATATGCAAAAATAAATCTCACGCTCGGCGTGCTGTACAAGAGGGTAGACGGCTACCATGCGATAGATTCGATAATGCAGACCGTGTCCCTCTACGACAGCATTACGATTGAAAAGTCCCGCAAGGTCGAGGTAAACGTGTCGGGCATGAACCTGCCCGTTGAGAACACGATGTACCTTGCCGCAACCGAGTATAAAAAGCGCACGGGCTGCGGCTGCAACATCCGCTGCATAAAACGGATTCCGCAGGAGGCGGGGCTCGGCGGCGGGAGCGCAGATGCGGCAGCGGTGCTTCGAGGACTTCAAAAGCTGCATCGAATGCTCGACGACAGGCGGCTTTATTCGCTTGCGCTGAAAATCGGAGCCGACGTCCCCTTCCTGATAAACGGCGGCACGGCAAGATGCGAGGGCGTAGGCGATATTCTAACCCCATTTGAGGCAAGGCCGCTGTTCTACCTCCTTGTAAAGCCGCCCGAGGGCGTTTCAACAAAGCTGCTCTACTCCCGCCTCAAGCTGCCCCGCCCGAGGGTCAACACGCTGCGGGCGATGACCGCCCTGTTCAAGGGCGACTTGGCGGCACTTTCAAGCAATATGTTAAACGTCTTGGAGGAGCAGGCTGTGGAGCTGGTGCCGAGGATAGGGCAGATCAAGCAGGAGCTTTTGAGGCGGGGAGCGATAATAGCTCAGATGAGCGGAAGCGGCTCGGCGGTGTTCGGCATATTTGAAAGCGAGGAGGCGGCTAAGGCTGCCGCAGAAAATTGGAACGAGGAGGACTTTGTGACGGTATGTCACACGGTATAAGAATATGAAACAGGACAACAAAACTCATACCTTGGTGCTTTCGGGCGTTATGGCAGCGGTCGTCATGCTGCTTACATTGATTTCAATACCGCTTCCGTCGGGCAGCGGCTACGTACACTTGGGCGATGCAGCGGTGCTTTTGTGCGCTGCCCTTCTGCCCTTGGGTTATGCAGCTGCAGCCGCAGGCGTGGGTGCGGCGCTTGCCGACATAATCTTGGGCTTTTCGCTCTACGCCCCCGCAAGCCTTGTGATAAAGGGGCTGATGGCGCTCTGCTGCTTTTTAATGCTCAAGCTCTTTCGGGGCAAGCTGTCGCTCTTTGCCTACTTGGTTTCGGCAGCGTTGGTGCCGCTCGGCTATCTGCTCTACGAGACGATATTGAACTTGGGCGCGGCAGCCCTTGCAAACATTCCGCTCAACGCCCTGCAGGGCGCAGTTGGTGCGATTATCGCCTTTGCGGTGGGCATGATGCTAAGCAGAAACGGCGGAAAGAAGCAGGGCGGCACGGGCGAATAGACCTTTTGGAAAAAGACGGGGAATCGCTTGTCATGCGTCGAAAAATAGGGTATAATCGTCAAAACTACTTGTCGGGGGCTTGACAGTGAAAAAGACCGTTTCCATTCTGCTCGTGATACTCCTATTGCTTCCCTTCCGCGCGCTCTCAAATGCGCAGCAGGCGGACGGGGACATTTCGAGCGAATGCAGCTATACGTTTTCCAAGGGCGGGGACTATACGGAGCGAATGACCGACCAAAACGTTATGAGCAGGCTCACGCTCTCGGAAGGGAGTTACATCGAGGTTTCGCTTTCAAAAGGCGGGGCGTGGCTCTTTTTTGAATGGTACGAGCTGCCCGCAGAATACGCCGTCTACGAATACGATGCGCAGGGCAATGCGCTCTTGGAATACTCCCTTGACGGCACCGAGTATTTTCAAAGCATAAAATTAAACGACCAAACCTTCTCCGTTCGGATAAGGGCGAGGGAAAAGTGCTGCATAAGCACGCTTAGGGTATTCGAATTTGAGCCAAGCGTGTTCACCTTTTCGGAGGGTGCAAAGGCGGATTCGGTGCTGCTCATTCCGCAGGCGGCGGAGCTTTTTGAGAGCTTTTCGGCGCTCCTTCCCTATCTCATGAACGAGGGCGGGCAGAGCGTTTACATAGTGTGCTGCAACAGCCAGCGCCGAAACGAGGCACAGGACCTCTTGGAAGCCGTGCGGGACTTGAACCTTGAAAATCAGCCGATTTTTTTGCACCTTACCGACTCGGAGTACAACGAATACGACAACGTTGCCTCCAAATGGGGCGAGCAAAAGACCCGAGAGGCGATTTTGCAGGTATTATCCTCGCTTCAGCCCGAAACCCTCTTCATTGCGGGGCGGGACGAGTCCGATGCGAGGACGGGCTTTTTATACGATGCGGTGAGCTACCTCATCTCCGAGGGTGCGATAGACTGCACGGTCTACTCCGTCGAAGAGGGAGGGCAGCTCTCCTTGGACGTGTCGGGGCACCTCCCTGCCGCCATTCAGAGCTATAAGCTGATGGACTCACGGCGGGTGTTCAGATTCGAGCTTGAAAATAGGCTCAGCCTTAGCCTTCTAAACGAGCCTGCAGGCGGGGCGGCGGCGCTTCCAAGTCCAAGCC
>JAUNBP010000059.1 GCA_030526995.1 Clostridia bacterium | reverse complement strand
CTCCCCGTTATGCTGCTCCTAAATAATCATGGTGCTAAATCCTAAAGACGGGGTTCGTAGCCGGGCACTCTATCCGCTGAGCTATGGGCGCATCGCTTTCACACTCACTTATTTTAGCCACTTGATTTTACTTTGTCAAGCATTATTTCTGTATTTGACGTTAAGAAAAACCTAAATTGGAGGTTCAAGACCGGCGCTGTCAAAGAGTACAACGGGAATGCAACAATTGAAGAATTTTTATGATTTAAGAAAAAGTGAAAATTACCCCTTGATTTTTTCCAATCTTCGTGTATAATAGAAATCGCACCGAGGGGTTATAGCTCAGCTGGTTAGAGTGCTACGTTGACATCGTAGAGGTCATTGGTTCGATCCCAATTAATCCCACCAGACGAAATCCTGCGATGTTCGTTACGTTTTATGTGATAAACCCACATTTAGACTATGGGAGCTTGCGTTGAATTCCCGAAGTCAAGCCCGCTTGACGGGACGGCTGAAAGAACCACGGGCACCCAACCTGCCGAGAGGCGGGTGTTATCACACAGGCGGACGGCATCTCGGGATTTTCTCCGAAGCAATGCGGAATTGTGTAATGGTAGCACCTACGACTCTGACTCGTATTGTCTAGGTTCAAATCCTAGTTCCGCAGCCAGAAAAAAGCAAGTCGCAAGGCTTGCTTTTTTCAATGAAATTTGCCCTTGCGGGCAAGTGAAATGGCTTCGCCATGAAATATTAGCAGGGCAAATATGAAATGTGCTGCGGCACATAGGGCAAATTTTATTTCATATCGAACGAAGAGAGATATTTCATGCCGAGCGAAGCGAGGTATTTCATATTGCGCAGCAATATTCAGCCTTTTACGGAGAGCTTTTCTTTTTTCAAAGCCTTATTTCATATCGCAAATTTTGTTGAAACGTCATAAGGGCGGTCAGGCCCTCATACCCTGTACGGAACAAGGAGGGACGAGGTATGAAGCGTTTTTTGGGACTGATTTTTGCCGTTTTATTGATATTACCCCATGCAGCCGTTGCGGAAAACATCGATATGTCGGGGGCGAAGGCGGCGCTGATTGCGCCCCTGCAAGCCGACGAGCCGATAGAGGAGAAGAATTCGCAGGAACGATATTCCGTTGCGGGGCTTTGTAAGCTCCCCGCTATAGTAACGCTTGCCGAGGCATTTGACAAGGGTGTGATAAAGCCCGACACCGAGATGCAGGTTTCGCAAAAGGCGGCGTCGATAGCGGGGCCTACCGCCTTTTTAGAGGCGAGCGAACTTGTAAAAGCTTCGGAGCTTATGAAGGCTGCCGTAATGATTTCTGCGGGCGACGCCATCTACACCTTGGGCGAAAATGCCTTCGGTTCCGAGCAGGTGTTTTTGCAAAACATCGATGTAACGCTGAGGGAGCTGGGCATAAGCGAGTCGCTGACCGACTGTGTCGGAACTGGAAGCATGTTTACGGCAGTGGACTTGATGAAGATGGGCAGGGCAGCTGCGGAGAGCAAAACCTTTACGCAGTACGCCGCCCTGTACATGGATGAGCTGGTTCACGACGACGGCAGAAGAACCGAGCTTGTAAATGCGAACAGGATGATTCGCACCTACTCGGGCTGCTACGGTCTTATGACCGGTTCGAGCAGGGAGGACGGTTATTGCGGAGTCTTTGTTGCAAGCAGAAACGATATGGACTACATCTGCGTTGTGATTGGCAGCAAGAACAGCGAGGACAGATTTGAGATAGCCACAACCCTGTTCGACTACGTGTTTGCAAATTTCAGCCTTGTCACGCTTGCCACGGCGTACGAGCCGCTTATAACCGACGTTGAAGTAAAGCACGGGGACGTAAAGAGCATAAACCTCGTTCCGCATCAAACCGTAGTAATGCTGCAAAAGAAGGGGGAGGGGGAGTTGGTTCAAAACAGGAACATAGAAGAAGTTTTGTCGGCGCCGCTTAGCCCCGATATTGCGGTTGGCACGCTCACATTCTTGGACGAGGCAGGCATGGTAGCCTGTGAAATTGAGCTGTATCCTCAAAACGAGGTCAAGTCCTATGGCTTCTTGGATATTCTAAAGAGATTGGCATGGAATTTTTTGCACGGCTGACTTGCATGTTGAGGCGATATGCCGTATAATAGCAGTATGTTCAGCAGACTTGAGTATTTATTTAATAATCCGTTAGAGCTTCTCTATATGCTTCCCGCCCTGCTCTTGAGCCTCACGGTTCACGAGTGGGGACACGCATACGTTGCCTACCGCTGCGGTGATCCGACTGCGAGAAACCTTGGCAGGATGACCCTCAATCCGCTCGCCCATTTCGACATTTTCGGAACGCTTTGTCTGTTAGTCGTAGGCTTCGGCTGGGCAAAACCCGTGCCGGTAAATTCAAGGAACTTTCGTCACCCCAAAAGGGACGAGATTCTTGTTTCGCTTGCGGGCGTTACGATGAATCTAATGCTTTTGATTGTCTCGATGTGCGTGTTTGCAATTTGCCTGCGTATTAACGCAAGACTGATATTTAACGAAGCTCTAATGGGAATTTTAACTTACTTCATGGCGTTCAATGCGACGCTTATGATATTCAATCTCATCCCAATTCCCCCGCTTGACGGCTCGCATATCTTGGAGATTGCGCTTGTACGCCACGTTAATCCCAAGTTCTTCTACTATTTCAGACGGTACGGAATGTTTATTCTCTTAGCCCTCCTCTGGTTCAACGTGCTGGACGTGCCGCTTGCATGGGCGCAGAACACCGTGTTTGATCTGGCAATTAAGATGGCTGGCTTGGGATAACCCATGGATTATAAGGTCACCCTCAACCAATTTGAAGGGCCCCTCGATCTTCTGCTTCACCTTATAGAAAAGGCGGAGTTGAACATTGAGGACATCTTTCTGTCCGAGATAACCTCGCAGTACCTCTCCTACATGGACGAGTTGGACGAGAGGGATATGGAGCGTTGCACCGAGTTTTTAACGGTTGCGGCTCAGCTCGTTCTTATAAAGTCGAGGCAGCTCTTGCCCCGTCCACCCGTTTTGGAAGCGGAGGAGGAGGATATGGAGCAGTCGCTCATTCGACAGCTTCGGGAGTATAAGCAGTTTAAGGAGGCGGGGGAGGAGCTTCGCCAAATGCTTGACGAGGCGAGAAAGGCTTACAGCCGCCTGCCCGAGGACGTTCCGCTCCCGCCGCAAAAGGTAGAGATGGAGCAGGTCGGAATCGAGGTGCTTTACGAAGCATTTTTGAACCTGATGCAGAGGTCCAAGGAGCTTGCACGCGAGGACAAGAGCCAAAAGATTGTGCAGGATATCTACACGATAAGAAGGCAGATAAACATCGTCAGAGAAAAGCTAAAGAGCGGCAGCGCACTTTTTTCCGAGCTGTTTTCCGAGGGCGCAGGGAAGCTCGAAATGATAGTCACCTTCATGGCGATATTGGAGCTTTTGAATCACGGGGAGATTCGACTCTCGCAAAAAAAGCCGTTTGCCCCGATAAAGATTTCGGTTCGCGAGCTTCACGAGGACGACGAGGATTATACGTACATGGATGAATTGGAGGAATAGGGCGAGTATGGACAGAACGATTGCAAACAGAATAGAATGCCTGCTCTTTGTTTCGGGCGAGCCTTTGCCCGTGTCCGAAATTGCAAGGGTCTTAGATATGAACGAGGCGGAGACGAGGGCTCTTCTTTTTGAGATGGAAAGGATATATGCCGAGGAGGGCAGGGGAATCCGACTGCACATAACCGATGCAAGCGTGCAGCTCGTTTCAAACCGAGACTACGCCGAGGATATCGAAAAGCTGTTGCAACCCGAGCAAACCCGCTCGGCAGGACAGTCGATTATGGAAACGCTTGCAATCATCGCCTACAAACAGCCCGTGACGAGGGCGGATATAGAGGCGGTTCGGGGCGTTCGCTGCGAATATGCGGTAAGCCAGCTGCAAAAGATGGGCTTTATAGAGACCGTTGGCAGAAAGGACTGTGCAGGCAAGCCAATGCTGTTTGGAACCACCGACAAGTTTTTGCACAAGTTCGGACTGCATTCCCTGACGGAGCTGCCCGATTATTTGGCTTACAGCGAGGACGAGGAAGGCGACAGCAGCTTAATATAGAGGTCGTCGTCATCGAGGGTGAGCAGGGCGCAGGAACGCTTGCTGCCCCCTCTCGGACGGGACAGCGAGCCGGGATTGCACAAAAGAAGCTCACCGCAGGCGTTAAGCGAGGGAATGTGCGTATGCCCGTAAAATATGGCGTTACAGCCGTTTTCAACGGCTTTTTGTATAAGCTCATGCTCAACCCAATAGCCGTGCCCATGCGTCAATAAAAACCGCTTTCCCAAGAGTTCAACCGTAAGTTCGCAGGGCGCACTTGAGCCGTAATCGCAGTTGCCCCTAACGACATAGGAGGGACAGCAAAAGGCAGAGGCTATCGCCCCCGCATCCGAGGCGAAATCACCCAGATGAAAGATGCAGTCGAGCCTGCCAAGCGGCTTGCGAAACATCTCAAGCGCACTCAGGCTCCCGTGCGTATCAGAAAAGACTCCAATTCTCACATTCGTTCTCCAATTCGGTCTTTAAGAGCATGAGGGCGTTATGCCTGTGGCTGACGTCGTTCTTCTCCTTTGCGGACAGCTCTGCAAAGGACTTTTGAAGGGGCGGATAAAAGAAGTAGGGATCGTAACCAAAGCCGTTTTGCCCACGGGCGGAATGCAAGATCTCCCCCTCGCAGCTTCCGAGCACGCACAGGCTGTCCTTGTGATGGCGGGCAAGGGCTATGCAGCACAAAAACCTCGCTCCCCTCTTCCCGTCGGGAACGTTTTGCATTTCAAGCATGAGCTTTTTGTTGTTGGCTGCCGTATCATGCTCATCCCCCGCATAGCGAGCCGAAAAAACGCCGGGCGCACCGCCCAAGGCATCCACCGAAAGCCCGCTGTCATCGGCAAGTACCGCATCAAAATCGGGGCAGGCGGCGAGAACCTCGGTGGCCTTTTTTATTGCATTTTGCTCAAAGGTTTCCCCGTCCTCCACGACGTCGATATCTACGCCGGCTTCCTTAAGCGTGGAAATATCGGTAAAGAACGAGCCCAATATCTCCTTAATCTCCTTAACCTTATGCTCGTTGTTTGAAGCGATTATCAGTTTCATCTTTGCATCTCCCTTGCTTTTTTATCGTTGGGCTCGGCGTACACCGTCCTTTGATTGGTGTATATCACAAAGCCCAAAGGCGCACCCGAGGGCCTTTTTACAAAGCGGCGGCGGGTGTAGTCCACGGGAACCTTCCCCGCCTGATTCGCCTTTGAAAAGGTTGCGGCAAGCATTGCGGCGTCCTCAATGTCGGTTTCCGTTGGCTCTGCGCTGTGCAAAATAACGTGGCTTGCGGGAATATCCTTGGCATGGAACCAAAATTCGTCGGGCAAAGCACCCTTGGTCAAGGCATCGTTTTGCTTGTTGTTCTTGCCAACCTCGATTGCAGTACCGTTCCTTGAAACGAATTTCATAGGGGCGGTGGGCGCAACCTTGACGGGACGGTTTTGAGCCTTTTTGATGTAGCCAAGCTCAATAAGCTCCGCAGCTATCTCCTGAAGCTCCGAACTTGCGGTGCAGGTCTGAATGCTCTGCAAAATGCTTTCAAGCGTTTTTTGCTCCGTCAAAAAGCCGTCCATCTGCTTTTTCGCATATTCAATCGCAGCCTTTGCCTTGCGGTATTTTTTGAAGTACCGCTTTGCGTTTTCGGAGGGCGACAGGGTGGGATCGAGGGAAATCTCAAGCGGTGAGGGTGGATTTTCATAGTAGTTTTCAAGAACGACCCTCGCCTGCCCCTTGCGCAATGCGTGCATATTTGCCGTGAGCAGCTCACCGCATATGCGAAGCCTGTGCAGCTCTTCCTCGCCCTGCAAGGCGGCAAAGGCGTCCGACAGCCTATGATTGCACCTTGAAAGGGCATGGCTTGCAACCGTGCGCAGGGAGCTGCTCTGCCGCTGCATTCTAAGCTCAATGTCCCGCCGCATGAAAAACTTATCCATGGCGTCGGACAGGGTAGGGCAGGGCGTGCCGCCTTCAAGCAGGAAGGGTGCTGCCCCAAAGTCGTAGAGGGCGGGGGAGTAAAGCCCCTCCCTAAGCCTTGCAAAAAGCTCGGAAAGCTCCCTTGCATCGTTGGGTAAAACCCTTGCAAGCTGCTTGGATATCCCCATAAAGGTCTTGGATAGGTCGCAGGGCAGGTAGTCGGCAAGGTTTGCGGTTAGCGGGTTGGGCCTGTCCTGAGCGGGCGGGCTGATATAGGGGGCGTTGGGCATACAAAAGCGGATAGAGCTTTCATCGAGCCCGAAATGCCGCATACAATCGAGAATCTTTCCGTTTGAATCGACCAAGAACAGGTTGCCGTGCCGCCCCATGAGCTCAACGATAAGGCGCAGTTCCACCTCGTCAAACAGTTCGTTCTTGCCGTGAAAAACGAGGATGGCTATCCTGTCCAAATCCACGCTGAACGCCTTGACGAGCTTGGAGTTGATAAGATGCTTTCGCAAGAGCATACAAAACGACGGCGCATTTGCAGGGTTTTCAAAAGCGGCGTTAGTAAGCTGAACTCGCCCGTTGGCATTATGTATGTTTATAAGCAGCCTGTGCTTGCGAAAGGTCAAAAGAATGGAGTCCGCATCGGGTTGCTGAACCTTATCGACCCTCGCCCCTATAAGGGGACTTATCTCTTGCATCATCGCATACAGGCTTAGTCCGTCCATAGCCATGACAGAAGTATATCACCCAAAGGCCCCGCTTGCAACGCCTTTAAGGATAAAAAAACCGCCGACAGCTATCCGTCGGCGGAAGTTTGTACCTTTTTAGGGGTTTATGCGAGTTTCTTTGCAAGCTGTGCCTTTTTGCGATCGGCGTTGTTCTTGTGAATAACGCCCTTAGCAGCCGCCTGATCAACGGTCTTGACCGCCAACTTATAGGCTGCATCGATGGCTTCCTTATCGCCTGCTGCGATCGCCTCGTCAAAACGACGAATGACGGTCTTCATCTCCGATTTTGCCATGCGGTTACGCAGGTTTTCTTTCTCGGAAATCTTAGCACGTTTGATAGCGGATTTAATGTTAGCCAAAGCATTTTACCCCCTGAGAGTATTATTCGCAGCGGAAAACCGCTCGAACAGGCGTTATTCTACCATACCGCAAAAGAAAATGCAAGCATTATTTTCACAAATTTAGGGCAAAATGCCGCTAACCCGGCAATCCGTTCGCCTGCCGCTCCATATTCTCTATGACTATGTCGAATATATCGCCTAAGGAGGCACAGTATTTGACAACGTCCCAAGGCTCGTTGGTGTGGTAGTGAATCTTTACAAGCGTCTCATCTCCCACTGCAATCAGGCAGTCGCCCTCAAAGTTCTCAGCTATATAGTCGTATATATCCGACTCGTCGAGCGCCTTGCCCTCGATTAAAAGCTGCGTATCATATCTAAATTCCTGCATTTTATCTACTTCTCCGTTTCGTTTTTCGGACAGTATAGCATGAAAAAAGGGTTCTTTTCCTAAAACCGTGAATGTGCTACAATAATCACGGTGATGGATATGAA
>JAUNBP010000058.1 GCA_030526995.1 Clostridia bacterium | reverse complement strand
TGGACTCGCCCGGATCGCTGGACTCGCCCGGCTCGGCTGCATCTACCTTGTAGATGTGCATTGCCATGTCGGAAGTGATGTCGGCTGTGGTGGCTGCAGGCGTCGCAGTAAAATCGCTGTAGCCCGCATTCCATCTGAGATAGCTGAGGCCCTTTGTTTCACAGGACTCGGACAGGGTAAATGCGTTTGTAATCGTATCGCTCGCATATGCCGCAATCGCCCAGTCATGAATCTCTCCCGTGGTGGAGAGGCTGTTGAAACCGTCGCTCTTGTTAAGCGTGGTCGTGCCGTTTACGAAGGTCAATGTGCCATCCGCATTTACGGTCAAATCCCAAACGACGAGATCGTCGTCAACGGTGATTTTGCCTTCCGCAGGTGTTACCGCAAGACCTGCAAGATAGTAGCTTGCTACTATCTCGTTTTTCAGAGCCATATTGGTTTCTGCTGCTACAACGAGAACTTTGTCACCGGTTGCCAAGGTCGTAGCGTCGGTAACCTGTGTTGCAGTTACTTCCGTTGCAGTAGCCACTGCCGGAATCAAGCAAAGTACCATTGCCAAAGAAAGGATAAGTGCCAATGCTTTCTTCATAAGTTTTTGTTCCTCCTATTGTTTTTATTGTTTTTTTGATTGTGGATTGAGAGTTTAAGTTCTCTTGCTTCCTTAATTCTAAGGTTTAAGTTCACTCAACAACTCGTTCTCTCGAACCCCCCACGATTACATACCGACAGCACTATCCGTATGCAACCATGTATACGATGATATGTTAACATGGAATTGTGAGAAAAGCAAGTCTTTTTCAAAAATTGCCAATAAAAATTTGTCGAGAATGTGTCCAAAAAACAACTTGGCATACCCTGCGATATGCCAAGCCGCTTGCCTATTGGAAAATTCGATAGAGTTTGCCGAGGTTTTTCAATCGTCATCGTCGATAAGCGATCCCTTATCCTCAACGCAGGGCTGTTCCTTTTCTGCAATGCGCTCCTTTTCAAAGCGTTCCGCAAGCACCTTTGTGGTGAGGTAGGCGGAGATTGCGTCGATTGCCATCTTGTTCTTGCCGCCCCGCATTATCGCAAAGTCGGCGTCGTTGATGTAGTTTTCGATGTACTTTTCATACATGGGCTTGACGGTTTCGATGTACTGCATCGCGATATTGTCAATCGTCCTGCCGCGCATCTTGATATCCCGCTTGATTCTTCTCAAAAGGCAGATGTCGATATCGACGTGCATGTAGACCTTTAAGCTCATCATGGAGCAGAGCCGCTGGTCGTGGAACATGTGTATGCCCTCCATAATCAGCACCTCGGGCGCCTCTATAAGCTCATCGGTGTCGGCACGGAGGTGGTTGGTGTAGTCATAGCCCTTTTTGGTTATGGGCTTGCCCTCCTGCAAGCACTCCAAGTCCGCTATCATCTCCTCATAGTCAAAGATGTTCGGCTCGTCATAGTTTATCAGCATACGCTCCTGAAGCGGGAGCTGCGGAAAGCTCTTGTAGTAGCAGTCCTGCCCTATTATCGCACAGCTGCAAGCCAGGCTGTCCTTGATTCGTTTGGCAAGCGTGCTTTTGCCGCTCCCCGATGCACCGCAAATTCCAACAATAATCATGCCCTAACCTCCCAAATTAATTAGATTACCGAAAACAACATCTCCCCGTAAGAGGGTAGCGGCCACACGCTCTTGTCGGTCATGCTTTCAAGCCTGTCCACCGCATTGCGCAGGGCGGTCATCCTTTCGGTCAGCACGTCCCGCACGGTCTCCGCCGTAAGCACGCTGTCCTTTAGGCAGCCCTCCAACTCGTCCGTAGCCGTCAGACACTCACTCATCGCCTTGTTGAGACGGGTGAGCAGGGTCCTTTGCGCCTCGCAAAACACCTGCGCCTCCTTTGCACAGCTTAGGCTTGAAGAAAGCGTTGCGGAATACCGCACGCAGGCGGGCAAGATGCTCTGACGGGCAATCTTCAACATTGTCATCGCTTCAATTTTACCCGCTGTTGCGTAATTTTGCAAGGCTATTTCCGTCTGTGCAAAAATTTCTTCTTGGCTCATAACGCCGTGCCTGACAAAGAGCTGCGTATTTTTGGGTTCGGCCATACAGCGAATCGCATCCACCGTGTTGTCCACGAGCGGCAGCTTGCGGCGCTTGGCCTCCTGCGCCCAGTTTTTATCGTAATTGTTGCCGTTGAATACTATGCGCTCATGGTTGCGGTAGGTTCGGCACAGCACCTTTTGAAGCTGTACGCCCGCATCCAAGGCATCGGCAATCTTTGAAAGGCTCTCGGCAACTATCGTGTTCAAAACCGTGTTGGGCAGGCCCAGCGACTGCGAGGAGCCCGCCATTCTAAACTCAAACTTGTTGCCCGTAAACGCAAACGGCGAGGTGCGATTGCGGTCGGTGTCGTCCCGAAAAAGCTCCGCCATCGTCGAAACGCCAATGCTCATGCGCTCCTTTTGGTGAATGGAAATCTCGCTGCCCGTGCAGAAGCGTTCAAGCTCGTCTTGCAGGGCGTCACCCAAGAATATCGAGATTATCTGCGGCGGCGCCTCGTTGCCGCCCAAGCGGTGCTCGTTGCCTATAGAGGCGCAGCTCATCCTAAGTGCGGGGGCGTACTCGTCCACGGCAGCGATAACTGCAATCAAAAAGGTCAAAAACCGCCTGTAGCCCCTCTCGTCCTTGCCGGGCTTTAGAAGGTTTATCCCGTTGTCGCAGAGCAGTGACCAGTTGTTGTGCTTGCCGCTGCCGTTAACGCCCGCAAACGGCTTTTCGTGGAGGAGGCAGGTGAGGTTATGCCTGTCGGCTATCCTTCGCATCATCTCCATAGTGAGTTGGTTGTGGTCCACCGCAAGGTTTGCCGACTCGAATATCGGTGCAAACTCGTACTGGCTCGGCGCAACCTCGTTATGCTCGGTCTTGCAGGGCACGCCCATCCTGCCAAGCTCACCGTTGAGCTCGTGCATGAAATTGAGCACCCGATGCGGGGTTGCGGCGTAGTATCGGTCCGAAAGCTCCTGCCCCTTTGCAGGCGGAAGCCCGAACAGCGTCCTGCCCGTGTACATCAAGTCCTTGCGCCTAAGGAAGTTCTGCTTGTCTATCAAAAAATACTCCTGCTCGCCGCCCACGGTGGGAACTACCCGCCGAACCTCGGTTTCGCCAAGATGCCTTAAAACCCGCAGCGCCTGTCGGTTTATCGCCTCCATCGAGCGCAGAAGCGGGGTCTTGGCGTCGAGCGCAGCACCGTCATAGGCACAAAAGGCGGTGGGTATGCAAAGGCAGCCCGAGCCGTCGGCGTCCCGCTTGATAAAGGCAGGGCTGGTGCAGTCCCAGGTGGTATAGCCCCTCGCCTCAAAGGTAGCCCTAAGCCCGCCGCTCGGAAGCGAGGAGCCGTCCGCCTCACCCTTTATGAGCGCCTTGCCCGAAAACTCCAAAATGGGCAGCCCGCTTTTAATATCGGTCTCCAAAAAGCTGCTGCGCTTTTCGGCAGTGGAGCCCGTAAGCGGCAAAAACCAGTGCGTGTACCTGTCCGCACCCCTCTCTATCGCCCAGTCCATCATAGCCGCAGCCACGGCGTCGGCAGTCTCAAACTCCAACGCCGCACCGCCGTGAAGCGTCGCCAAAAGCGACTCAAAATGCCGCCTGTCGAGCTTATTTTCCATCTTATCAAGCGTAAATACATCCGCTCCGAAATCCTCAAAGCCTCTCACGCCCTCGGTGTCTCGTTCCATCCTTTAACAATCATCCCTTCTAAACAATTCGAGACATTATATATTATCTCGCCCCACAATGCAATACCCCATAAAAAAGAAGGGCGGATTTTCTCCGCCCCCCTTTCATTCCTTCATTATAAACCACGTGGGGTTTTACTCCTAAAACGAATCGATAAGCTGCACCACAAAGCGCAATATTTCTGCTGCATCCGCAGAATTGGTAGCGGGGTCGGCGGGAACAACGTTGCCGGCTTCAAGACCAAGGCCTTCGAGCGTGATAAGCTGCACCGTGTGGCGAAGCACCTCGGCGGCGTCCGCTGCCGCAATGTCGCCGTTCAGGTCGGCATCGCCAAGCGGGTAGGCGGTGAGCAGAATCTTAACGGGAATCTTGCCCTCTTCGTCGGGGGTTGCGCTGTAGGTGTAGTTGTACTCATCAAGCCCCTCAACGGAGATTTTGCCCTCTATTTCCAGCTCGGTTGCGTAGGCGGTAATTGCAGCCTCGGCATCCGCCCACTCATAGCCTTCGGGCAGGGCGATGTCGCCCACAACGCCGTTTCTGCTTATGCCCTTTACGGTGATTGCATCGCTGTCAAGGTTTCTCGGAAGGATAATGACCTCGGCGGTGGCAACTCCGCTTGAATATATCTTCTCGCCCTCGGGTGCGGTGTACAACACCTCCGCCCCGTCGTTCAAAACGTCAAGCACGAGAGAGCCGTCCACAGGAGAATAGTTTTCGGGGAAGGTGCACTCTGCAAGCGTCTGTCCGTAAACGCCCCTTACGGGCTCGTCTGTCGAGGGCACTATCTTGAAGTTGTCAAGGTATATCTTGTAGCCGAGGGTGTCGAGGGAGCGGATTATAGAGCCGTCCTCTTCGGCTTCTTCGACATAGCCGAGCTGGATTTCATATTCCCCGTCTTCGGGAACCGTCCATGTAAATGTGCGGTATTCGTCTGTGACCTCGAGCGCATAGGACTCGGAATTGTCGTAGTCATCAACAAACGACACATAGGCGCTCATGCCCTCCGAGATAGATGGCAGTTTATATTCGAAGGAAATGACATCGCCCATTCTAAGCTCCAGCCACCCTGTCTGTATCCTTGAGGTATATTCCCAAGCGTCATAGAAGGACATTGCGCCCTCATTTGAAACGGCTACGAGACGGTCGCCGTCGGTTTCTACCGTGAACTGACAGATGGGGAAGTTGTAAAACTCTATTTCCTTGTCGGGGGCGTTCAGCGCCTCGTCAACATCTATCGCTGCCTCGAGCGGCAGCACCACCTTGGTGTCCCCGTCTATCCGTATGCTGCGGAGGGAGGAGACGTCGGAGATGGCATAGCCGTCCGGAATCATGTAGATAAGCTCCTCTGCGCCAAGATCCATGAGGTCAACGATGCGCCCGTCTAAAAGCTCATAGCTGCCGAGAACCTCGGTTTCATCGAGGCTGCTGACAATGGTCAAGGTGCAAAGCTGCGGCTGTCCGTAGCGGATGTTTTTAATCTGAAAATCGGGGGCAGAGCCGTATTCGACTTGAATGCCAACATTGAACAAATCATAGGTTGTTGCATCCAAGTAGAGCGTGACCCATTCACCGTAGGCGGGTGAAACCTGCACCCTTGAGTACCAGTAGTCCCTGCTGCTGTACAGACTGAGCGAGGTGCCCTCGCCTACTTTGACGTCCAGGCAAATCCAGCTTCCGTCGGTTGTTAAATTCTCTTGTTGCAACTCTAAAGCGTACGAGCCGCCGCCCTTTACAGCGTCCGCCCTGCTTATAAGGTCGAGGTAAGCTACGCCCTGTTCGTCGGTCTTTATGTCAAAGGCAAGCGATTCTACTGCATAAGGGGTGGAAATCGCCAATTCGGAGCCCTCCTCGAGCACGGCGGAGAGATCGTTTGACAGGACCCTCCGATAAAGCGTCATATCCGAAGTTATCTGACGCACATTCTCGGTAAAGCCAAAGGCAGTGTATTCGCTCCAATTGCCGATGTAATCGTACGGATCTATATAGCTGTACTTGGGAACGAACAGGGTCGAGGTTTCGGGCGATAAGCTCTCGTTATCCGCCTTGATTGTAACCTCAACCATCTCGGTTTCCTCCTCGACGATGCAGATGTTATCGAGGTCGAAAAGCGCGCCCTCGGAGAAGGGAATATAGCCTACGGTGTACGCGGTGAATTCTATACTGAGCAGCGATCCTTTGTCTAATGGAATGCGCACGGTCTGCCAACCGTCCTCCTCACAGCCGTACAGGTTAACAAGACCGCCCGAAGTTCCGTTGATTGCATAATATTCAACCGCCAGCGTGCCCTCATGGATGCGGAAATCGAATTGCAGCACGGGGTTCGTATAGGAGCTTAAATCGGGGCGTTCGATGCGTACTATCGGGGCGACGTCGTAATCGGGGTCATCAAAGCTCTCATCCCAATTCAATTGGATATAGCTGCGCCCCTCCTCGGTTTCCGCAGAGGCGAGGCTGGCGGCAGGCCACTCAAGGTCAGCGTCTGAGACGGAGTAATATACACGGTAGAACTCGAAAATGGTCAGGTTGCCACCTTCAATGTTGCCCGCCTCGTCAAAGACGGTTAAATACCTTGCCGTATATATCCTGTCGTATCCGTCACTACTTTCCGTCCATGTTTCAAAGACCATACCCTCGTGCACGGGCACGGGTTCGGGGTAATTGGGCTCGCTTCCGGAGAGAACCTCCTCGGTTTTCAGCGTTTCGCCGCTTACACCGTCGATATAGGTGTAGGTTGCCATTATATCCTTAAACTCGATATTGCGCACATAGACGCAGTCCTCGTTAGACGATACGCTGACGTCCTTTTCGTAAACGAGGTCGAATGTCAAAGCGCCTTCCGAAAGCATATCCGCACCGATCGGAATGATGCAGGTCTGCCAGCCCGAATCGCCCGAATCGTAATACTGTATCTCGCCGTTTATGCTTACAAAAAATTCATCATAACCTTCCTCCGAGGAAACACGATACTCAAACGTTAAGTGATGCGTATCCACGGCGGGAACCGTGATGGAAAGCGTTGATGCGCTGTCATCCATCTCTCGATTGCCCGAAACGAGGGTGGGTATTCCGTCCACAAGTTCAGCCGTCCACGGATAGGTCTCATCGTTTGTAAACACCGTGCCTTCGGGGAGGTCAATAGCGCTAAAATCCAAGCTCTCGTTTACGCTTGCCGCGCGTCTATACATTGCGTACACGGTCATATCGGAGGTTATGCAGTCCAAATATCCCTCATAATCCCAGTAGCTAAACACAAAGCCCGGATGAACGGGAGCGGCAGCCTCATCGATAAGGGTGACTTTGGCGAAGGGCTTAACCTCCTCGGTGTGGAAGGTTTCAAGCGTGCGGTAATCGACATAGCTTATGGTGTAGGTTCTCTCGTCATCGATAACCTCAAAGCCCATAAAATCGATGGTGCGGGGCGTATCAATGGGCAAGCTGTCAAAGTCTGCGGTGATTCTAAATTGGTACTCGCCGTCCTCCGGGGCGACAACGCCCATTTCCTTCCAGTCGGTGGTAGCTACGTTTTCGTCGCCGTAGACCTGAATATAGCCTTCATCATCTTCGTCATAGTACCGTAGATATACATCGTCCGTTCCTACGCCGTCTGCGGCCACTCGATAATAGCCTCTAAACGTCTGCCCTGCGGTCATGTTCACGGTAACGTAGGCATAGGCCTGATCGTTGTCATCCGCACTGTCCGAATCGGGCGATGAAAACATAAGGTAGTCGGGATTGTCGTCCTCGTCATAGTGTACCTCCCACTGATGGTGATAGGTAAAGGAGAACTCCAAATTGCTCCCCTCGGCGTTAATCGCCGCATTCTCATCCTCGGTTGCAGGTTCTGCGGCAAGCGAAAATGCGGGCACAAGCCCCATTATCATAAGCACCGCAATAAGCAAACTCAATATGCGTTTCATAAAAATCTTTCCTCCTTTTTCAAATGCTTAAATGTGTTCATGAGTTACAAAAACATCAGCCTGTCAAACAACCCCTATTGAGCGAGAGCGAAAATGGGGGTTGTTGCG
>JAUNBP010000057.1 GCA_030526995.1 Clostridia bacterium | reverse complement strand
TCATCGGTGGTTGCGGTCTTTGCGGAGGTCGCATAGAGCTTTGCAATATCCCACCAGCTGCCGTGAATCTGACCCTGCGGGATTGCGTAGGCGCTCTGCTCTGCAAGTGCGGACAGGGCTACGTCATTCTGTACGGCCTCGTCTGCCTGTGCTGCCAAGTTGGAGGGACCCCAGCCGAAGGTGTTAAATCTTTCAAGCTGGCACTCTTCGCCCGTGAGGTAGAGGGCAAGCTGCTGCAGAACTGCTGCCTTGGTAGCATCGGTCTGCGGCTTTACGCCCATGAGCTTGTTGCCGGAGTAGGAACCCATGTGATAGGTGGTTCCGTCAACCGTGAAGGAGGGAAGATCCGCCGCTGCGAAGTTCTCACCGAGAGCTTCCTGTGCAATCGAGGTGCCCCAGGTGCCGGAGATGACGACTGCCGAGGGAACGGCTGCCGCAAAGTCGGCGTGTGCGCTCGAATTGTTGTAAGCGGTGGACTGTAAGATAATCTGCATACCCTTGAGGGCTGCAAGACCTGCTTCGGAATTAAAGGTGTCGGTTACGCTGGTGAAGTTGCCGTCCAGGTCGGTTACCCAAGTGGACTCACAGCCGGTTGCAAAGAAGAAGCCCGCATTGTACCATGCAGAGCCCTCAAGCTCCATGGAGAACATTCTGCCCGCTGCTTCGCAGTCTGCAATGATGTCCTCGAGGCTGTCGATGTGATCCGCGGAGATAACGCTGGAATCATAGAACATGAAGTAGCCGTTATCGGAGGTCAGCGGGAAGCAGTAGAGTGCGCCGCCTACGGAAGCCGCCGCAACTGCGCCTGCGTCGTTGAGCTCGGTAACGGTTGCCGAGGTCGCTTCACCCAAGGGGTTCAATGCGCCTGCCATAACGAGACGGGCAAGCTGGTCCTGCGCAAAGCAGAAGATGTCTGCGCCGTCCTCGACGCTGGTAATCATCTGGGTTGCGGATTCGCCTTCGCTGACGCCCTCAACGGTCGCATTGATGACGATGCCGGGGTTCGCCGCTTCAAATGCGTCGATCTGCTGCTCGGTCAATTCCTTGACGCCGTCAAGCTCGCTGACCCAGACAACGATGTCATAGGTGCCTGCCAGTGCGGACAGGTCCGTGCCTTCATCGCCGCCGGTCTCGCCGCCGGTCGTATCGCCGGGGTCATCGGTTTGCTCTTCGGTCTTACAGCCTGCTACAAACAGCATACCGAAAACCAAGAGAAGTGCCAACATGATGGATAGAGTCTTTTTCATTTTGTATTCTCTCCTTTTTTTTCGTGATATTGTATATCATCGCCAATAATAATACAACTTTTCTGAATATTTGTCAACCGTATTTTGCCTTTTCCCATGCCAATTTCTCCGTTTGGGCAAATTGGATTATCTGAAGCTTAATTAAAGCTTGCCCGCAACTTTAGGAGGGCTTGGAGGGGGCATCCTGCTCCCCCTGTGCCTGCAGCACCTTTGAAAGATGCTCCCTGTAGTCCTCCGCAACCTTTTTGGGGGAAAGAACCCTTACGCCCTCGCCCAGACCGCAGAGCCAGCCGAAAAACTGCCTGCTCACCGCAACGTCGGCACGGAGGATGAAGTGGCAGTCATTTAGCGGCAGCAGGGAGGCGTCCTTTCCAAATCGGTCTATGACCACGCCCGCCAACTCGTTGGCTACTTTCAGCGTTACGGTCTCCTCCTGCCCGCCGAACATTGAAAACATTCGCTTGCTGTAGGCTGCCATATCGAAATCGGCAAACGCCTCCGCACCCAGACGGGGCTTGTCGGTGGGCGAAATGCTGTCCATCTTATCGACCCGATAATGCTTTATCATCCCCGCCTCGCTGTCGTAGGCTATCATATAATAGTTTTCGTCGTCCCAAGTCAGCGCAAACGGGCTTGCGGTGTAGCGCTCGCCGCCCCTGCGGTAACGCTTTCGCTTGTCCGCCCCGTACTCGAAATACTTGAACGAAATTTGTCGGTCGGATACGATGCCGCCGTGAATCTTATCTACATTATAATAGATGCTCTCGTTCATGCTCTTGACTCGGTTTTTTACATAGACCTGCCTGTTGATTAGCTGCGCCTCGTACACGCTCCCGAGCGAAATCAGCTTTTTTATCAGCTGTGCGGACTTTCGCTCGGTGATGAACTTTGATGCCTGAACGCTGTCCACCAAGAGCTTTAACTCGGGCGGCTCAAACTCTCGGCTTGCCACATAATAGCCCTTTGGCGCCGTCCTGCGATAGCCTATGTCCAAGCCAAAGACCTTTAAGGCCTCCATGTCCGCATATACGCTCTTGCGTTCGGCCTTTATTCCGAGGTTTGTAAGCTCCGCTATCAGCTCGTTCATGCCCAAAGGGTGAGCCTCGTCCGTCCCCTGCATCAGCAGTCGCATCAGATGCAGTATCTTAAGTTTTTGATTGTCACTCCTTGCCATAAGTTACTCCTCCAAGCACATTATAGCATAAGGACTGTCCAATAAAAAGGACTTTGGATGCATTCTGCACTTTTTTTGAAAAACCGCCGAATTTCTCAGCGGTTTTGAGACTTTATTTCAGAGCGGTTCAGCCCATGTACTTGTAATGCTTTTGAAACTTTGCGTCGTAGCTGTCGATGGCACGCTGAATGATTGCTCGGGCGACCTCGGCATTTTGCACCTCGTCCACGGCGGTCTCCTTGCCCTCAAGCTGCTTGTAGGTCAAAAAGAAGTGCTTAATCTCCTCAAAGATATGCGACGGAAGCTCACATATGTCCTTGTAACCGTTGTACGTGGGATCGGAGAAAGGCACGGCAATAATCTTTTCGTCCATCTTGCCATTGTCCACCATGCTGATAACGCCGATAGGGTAGCAGCGCACCATAACGAGCGGATCCAAGGCCTCGCTGCATATGACCAGCACGTCCAGCGGGTCGTTGTCGTCGGCATAGGTTCTCGGGATAAGCCCATAGTTTGCGGGGTAGTGAGTGGAGGTGTACAAAACCCTATCCAAGACCAAAAGCCCCGTTTCCTTGTCCAGCTCATACTTTTTCTTGCTGCCCTTGACTATCTCAATGACCGCAACAAAGTCCTCCGAGCCTATCCTGTCCCTCGCTATATCGTGCCAAATGTTCATTGCTCTTCCTCCCTCATAATATTAAATTTAGCCTTGCAAAGGCCCCTGCATCCGCTTTTCAGCTTATCATATGTGACAGGAGCTGTCCAGACCCTTGTCGAAAAACAGCCTTTCTATAGCCCTTGCGCAGCCGTTTTGCTCTGCCGTCGGGGCGATGAAGTCCGCCGCCTGCTTGACCTCAATGGCGGCATTGCCCATGGCTACGGCGCAGCCCGCAGCCTGCAGCAGCTCAAGGTCGTTATGGCTGTCCCCGAAGGCTATGCACTGCGCAGGCTCGATATTTAAGTGCTTGCAAAGCACATTGAGCCCGACAGCCTTGCTAACGCCCGCTGCCGTAATCTCCAAATCGTCGCCCCTCGTAGTGAGCGGAAGCAGCCCGCCCATGCCCTTAAGCTCCTCAAGGGCGCAGCGGCAGTCCTCTTCGGTTTCAAAAAAGGCGTTCAGCTTGAAAATAGGCTCCCCAGATTTTTTAAGCGAGTGGGCAAAGCGAAACGTAAGCCGAGCCGCCGCCTCGAACTGTGCCGACAGAAAGTGCCTGATGTCGGGGTCTGTGTCCCTGAACATACGGCGCATGGAGCTTCTCGGGATAAGCATACAGGATTCCAAAAACGCCCCGCCAAGTCCGCCGTGCCGCCTGATGCACTCCACCGCACGCACGGCAAGCTCGGGGGCAATCGGAAAGCGGTGCAGCACCCGCCCCGTTGACAGCTCCGAAACGCACGCCCCGTTTGCGGACAGGGCGTAGTCGAAGCAGGATAGCTCAAAAAGCTCCTTTGGCACGCAGGGCAGCCCCCTGCCCGTGGCAATTGCAAGGGTGATGCCGCTCTGTTTCAGCCTCTGCAGCGCAAAAACCGTCTCCTTAGCCATCCTGCTGCGGTGCAATAAGGTTTCGTCCAAGTCAAAGGCCGCCAATTTGCACCCCGCCCTGTCAAAGCCCCTGCTCCCCTCTGCCTTGCTAAGCTCCTTACAATCGCCCATAAACTCACTCCTCACCTTTCTCTGCTCCATTATACCACAATCGCAAACGATTGCCCCATTAAAACTTTCTTCTGTAACACCCTCCAAGCACAAAAAAGCGGCAGGATCGGCGGGCGGATGATATCCGCCCCTACTTCAGCCTGTCAAAAAAGCCTTTTGGGGATTTCAAGGGGTCGCAACCCCTTGACTATAATCCGGCTTCGGCGACATGGGCGCCCGAGCGACGAAGTCGCGACAAAGTACTCTTGGGGTGCGGCGAAACGGATTGCCCTTTAGGGCTGTTTCCTTGTGCAGATTGCCGTCCGCAGCGCATAGCGATGCAGGCAAGCTGCGGTTAACATCCGGCAAAAAACAGAGTTTTTTGACGAACTAAAAGCGGCAGGGGCGGCGGGCGGATGATATCCGCCCCTACACATTAGGGTTATTGGTGTTTCAGTTCGTTTACGAGGGTGGCGATTTCCTTTGCTGCGCCTTGGGTTGGGAGGTCTCGCTTTACGGACTTGTCTCGGGTGGTGAGTTCGAATGCGTTACGGGCGAGGGTTTTGGGGCTTATAATCACGCGCACGGGCACGCCCAAGAGGTCGGCGTCGGAGAACATAAAGCCTGCCGAAACCGTTCTGTCGTCCAAAATTACCTCGACGCCGATATCCGCAAGCTCCTTATAGAGCGCTTCGGCGCAGGCTTTGACCTGCTCGTTGTCCGCCCTGAGCGCACAGATATGCACCTGCCACGGGGCGATGTTCATCGGCCAGATGGGGCCGTAGTCGTCGTGCTTGGCCTCGCAGACCGACGCCATGAGCCTGCCCACGCCTATGCCGTAGCAGCCCATAATCGGGTTTTGCCTCGTGCCGTCGGCGGCGTCGTAGAACATGCCCATCGCCTCGGTGTAACGCTTGCCGAGCTGGAAGATGTTGCCCACCTCAATGCCGTTTTTAATCGTTATGCTGCTCTTGCCGCAGTTGGGGCAGATGCCGCCCTCCACCGCCTTTGCAACGTCCGCATACTCCACCTTGCCCACGTCCCGCTCCATGTTGAGCCCGGTGTAGTGGTAGCCGTCCCTGTTTGCGCCGCAAACGAGGTTTTTGCAGGATAGCAGGCTCCTATCGTAGATTGCCGTAACCTTGGAAGAAAGGCCCAAAGGCCCGATGTTCCCCGCAAACAGCCCGCTGTTTTCAAGCTCGGCTGCGGGATGAATCTCGGATTTTAGAAGGTTTCTGAGCTTGGTTTCGTTGACCTCGATATCGCCCCTTATAAAGATTACGACCACGCCGCCGTCGCTCTCCTTTTGATAGACCACCGCCTTGCAGCTCTGCTTTTGCGGAGCGTTTAGGAAGGTGCAGACCTCCTCAATCGTCTTGTTCTCAAAGGTTTCGACAAGCTCCAAGGGCTGCTCCTTTTCAGCGGTTTCCGCCTTCAAAATGCTTTCCGCGGCTTCCATGTTGGCACGGTAGCCGCATTCGGGGCAAATGACTATCGTGTCCTCACCGATGTCGGCAAGCAGCATGAACTCGTGGCTCACCTTGCCGCCCATCATGCCCGAATCGGACTTGACCGAGATGACCTCCGGCACGCCGCAGCGGGCGTAGATGCGCTCATATGCCGCATGGCAAAGCTCGTAATAGCGTTCCAAGTCCTCCTGCGAGGTGTGGAACGAGTAGGCGTCCTTCATCGTGAACTCCCGAACTCGGATAAGCCCGCCCCTTGCCCTCGGCTCGTCACGGAACTTGGTTTGAATCTGGTATATCATAAACGGGAACTTTTGGTAGGTGCCCGCAACGTTGTTGGCAAGGTGAACCGCCGCCTCCTCGTGCGTCATGCCCAAGACCATATCCGCCCCGCTCCTGTCCTTAAAGCGCAAAAGCTCGCTGCCTATCGAATCGAACCTGCCGCTCTGCTGCCAAAGCGACGCCGGCATTACCACGGGGAACAGCACCTCCTGCCCGCCTATGGCGTCCATCTCCTCGCGGATGATGTTCTCAATCTTCCTTGCAATGCGCTTTGCGGGCATGAACAGCGAATATATGCCGTTTCCGACCTGCTTGATATAGCCGCCCCTCGTCATGAGGTTTTGGCTCTCTATTTCAAATGCACGCTCCTTATAGCGTTCGCCCAATAGCTGACTTACTCTCATACTTCCTCCAAAAAAATAATTCTTCATATTATATCATTCTCTCATTCGGCTTGCAACGGTTTCCAAGGGATTCCGTAAATAAGCGCAAACAGGATTAGGTAAAGTCCCAAGGCTCCGAACACGTCCAAAATAGAATGCTGCTTTATAAACACCGTGGAGGCGCAGATGCCAACCGTGATAAGGATGTTCAGCGGGTACGCCCAATATCGATGTCTGCTCCTTTTAAGGTTTGGCATCCGCATAAAGCCTGTGCAGACCGCCATTGCAACAAAGCAGTGTTCGCTCGGAAACGCATTTTTAAGCCCGTCCGTCCCGTAGATAAAGCCCACCATGCAGGAGAAGATGTCGGTTCTCTGACTTATGTCGGGCTGAAGATAGGCGGGTATCTGCGTGGGAAAGACGATAAAGCCCACGGTGCACAGCACCAACCCGCCCGCAAGCAGGATGAAAAACTTCAAAAACTCCTTATGCTGCGCCCTGCTCTCCACGTGAAAGTACCAGTTAATGAGGAGCCCGCCTACGGCGTAGGCAAACCAGAACAGATAGAACAGCACGAACACGGGCAGAAACGGGATGGCTGCATCGTAGGGTATCCAGACCTCAACGGCGGGTGAGGACAGTCCCGAGGTAAAATAGTAACACAGCCCCTGCAGTGCTACGCTGCCCACGCAGACGAAAAACCACGGGTCTATTTTTTTAATCGGCCGTTTCATCGGCTTCCCCCTTTTTGCCCCAAGGCAGGAGGTAGACTATCGCCAAAACCGCTGCAAACAGAGCTATTGCCGCAAAAAAGTCCAAGATGGAGTGCTGCTTTATAAACACGGTTGCCCCGATTATCGAGAGCGTTAAAAGGATGCTTGCGGGATAGACCCAAAACCTGTGCCTGCTCTTTTTCAGATAGGGCATCCTCAAAAAGCCCCAGCAGAGCATCATCGAAACGTAGCAATGCTCGCTCGGAAGTGCATTGTTTGCAACGTTATTGTTGTAGGTGAGCCTGAGCAGCCATGCCAAAAGCCCCGTCTTGTCCGCCACATCGGGCCTGACGCCGTAGGGGATTCGCATCGGGAACACTATGTAAAATATCGCACAGTACAAAAGCCCTATGCCCAAGAGCCACATCAAACGGCAAAACTCGCCATGGTCGGCTCTGCTCTTTTTATGTCCGTACCAAAACGTTAAAAGCCCCGCTGCAATATAGGGAAACCACAGGAGATAGGGGATGACGAATATCGGAATGATTGGAATTGAGTTGTCAAACTCGCACCAGACGACGGCTGCATCGGAACTTAGGTTGCCTATCGTAAAAAAGGCTATGATCTGCAAGGTTACACCCACGACCATGCCCCAAAAATACCTGTCCGTCTGCTTCAAAAGCCATTTAATCTTACTCATGCGTGGATTATACCAGCTTTTAAGCGAGCTGTCAATCCCCAAACGTTAAATCATGTTCACAACTTGTTTACGGCGTTGTGACAAGCTGTTCTTAACTCTTGTATATATTGTAAGCGAGGTGATATACCATGAAAAAGTATTTGGCAATTTCTCTTTCGCTCGTGCTGCTCCTTTCGGCTGTCGGCTGCGGCACAAGCGGCAACATTACGGATTCGGATGGGGATGAGCCCATCTATATCGTGGGTACTACCGAAACGCAGGCCCCGCAGCCCTCGGCAACCGACGCTGCGCTAACGACGCCTTCGCCTACGCCAACGCCTTCGCC
>JAUNBP010000011.1 GCA_030526995.1 Clostridia bacterium | reverse complement strand
GCACGGTGGTGTGGGAGGTCGGCTACTCAACTAATGGGTAGCCTCCTACCCGATTGCGTGATGATAACCGTGCACGTCGGCGGGCGGATGACGGGCGGGCGGATGATATCCGCCCCTACGGAGGGATTGAAATAATAATGAATATTTAATAATTCATTATTCGTCCCCCATGGGGCGTGGATTGAAATATGTTGCGGATGTAGCATCTCACAGTCCCACGATGTCGCCCCCACACGGGGGCGTGGATTGAAATTCTCAACAAAATCAGCATAATTGAGAACGCTTTGGTCGCCCCCCTGCGGGGGCGTGGATTAAAATCGGCTCATCCTTGACGGTCTTGGTTTTGTCCTTGTCGTCCTACGCACGGAACGTGGGTTAAAGTTGTGGACTTTTCGCAAAAACCATGATACAGTTATATTGCTTCCAAGTGGAGCGAGGATTGAAATACTTGATACTATTAGAAACTTTTGACGCACCTCTTACGCCGCCCTTCCTCTGAGGGCGTGGATTGAAATGTTTTCGAGATACTTTGCGAACCGCCGTTCAAAGTCGCCCCATGCAGGGGCGTGGATTGAAATATTCCAATATCACTGCTTGAAAGCAATCTCATATGGTCGCCCCCGCACGGGACGTGGATTGAAATAAATTCGCTGTAAAATTTGAGTTGCCTTGTTTTCGTCGCCCCCATACGGGAAGCGTGGATTGAAATACATCCTACGAAATGGCAGATCCGGACGAGGGCGCCCCGCACAGCGAGCATAGATTGAAATAACACAGATCAGTCAATCCCCAATATAGACTTACATAGAATTATTAAAGGAGAAGATATGCGATGGATACCAAGCGTACGATAACACACCCCCAAGACCTGAACTTCCCAAGCAGTTACAGAACATCGCCCGGATTGGGAGAGTTCTTCGACCCCGAAATAGCGGAGGACTATTTGATATTTCGGCGTCATTCGAGATTGATGGAAGCACAGCGGCAGAAAGAAGCGCAGGAACAACCCAAGCCGTAACACGGCAAGCAGAGAACAAAGAAATATTTAGTTATACAGAATGGAGGAATAACGATGTCAAACCAAACGAAGAACCAAAACTCATATGGGGCAGTACCCAAGATAGACCTATCCGAATTGTCATACGGGGACAAGCTGATGTTAGCGGACATGGACGAGGGCTTCCCGATGTATATCGCGAGGGGCAAGGAACGAGAAAAACAGAGATTGATGGAAGCACAGCGGCAGAAAGAAGCGCAGGAACAGCCCAAGCCATAACACAGCAAGAGGAAAACAGGAAAATATTTAGTAATGCAGAATGGAGGAATAGCGATGTCAAACCAAACGAAGAACCAAAACTCATCTGGGACAGTTCCCCAAATAGACCTGTCGAAAATGTCCTACGGAGCCAAGCTGATGTTAGCGGATATGGACGAGGGCTTCAAGGGCTTTCACGAATGGTGCAAGGAGCAGAGACGGCAGGGGCTGTTGCCGATACAGAAACCGAGGGAAGAACCGAAACCGTAACCGAAGCTACCGCCGAGCAAACCCCCACGCCCACGACAACCGAATACGACCCGAACCGTGAGCAGTATGTAATCGCACGGAACAATCAAGGCGCAGCGAAAGCGGGGCAAGCTCTGACGCAGGGACAGAAAGAACGAACCCTACTACCCGTGGTGGCACAATCGAAAACGAAAGTGTCAGTACACTCATTCAGGCTCGCTCTAATGAGAGTATAACCGCTTCCCGAGAAAAAAGCAATACCCAAATATGCAGAATAAAACGTTTTCCGCAATTCGATTGACAATCGCAACGAAAAAAACGTACAATAAATGCGGAAATAGCAAAGGAGTACATTTATGGAGCAGAAACAAGGGATAGCTCACGAGCGCACGACTTTATTAAAGCTCATTATGGACAGGAACTTATTCGGGCAGACAGAAGAGAAGTTAATCACCCAACACATGAGCAAGCTCGACAAGAACAACGACCCGCTCATGGAAAAAGAGGCGGTGCGAATCAAAGAAATTATACTTTCGAGCAAGACGAAAAAGGAATTGCTTGAAAAACTGAAAGCCCTGTAAACAAACGACGAAACGGAAACAGCAACAGCAAAGGAGTGTATTTATGGAGCAGAAAAAGAGTATAACGCACGAGCGCACATACATGTTAAAGCGAATTATAGACAGGAACTTATACGGACAGATAGAAGACTTGATTATCCGCCATATGAGCAAGTTCGACACCAACAACGACCCTCTAATGGAGAAGCAAGCGGCTCGCATCAACACCATTATAGATTCGTGCAAGACAAAGGAAGAGATAATCGAAAAACTGAAAGCCCTATAAACAAACGACTCCCCCTCATGGTATAAGCGAAGCAGAACCTACTAACCGCGGTGGCGCAATTAAGAACAATTGCGTGAACTCGCTCATCGGATCTGCTTCTGTAAACAGTAAAACCGAAACCACAGAAAACAGGTGATTATCAACCAAAATAAACTTGCTGAACTGTGTCGTAGCAACCGAATTACAGCTTCGGAGCTGACCTCAATTCTAAGCAAGTTTACAAAAACAAGTATAGAGCACCGCAATAATAATGTCAAGTTCGCTTCCCGAGAAAAAAGCAATCCCCAAACATGCAGAATAAAACGCTTTCCGTGTTTTTAATGTCAAAACAATAGAAGCAGAACCTACATACGGCGGTGGCGCAATCAAAAATAATTACGTGAGCACGCCCATCGGATCTGCTTCTATAAGTAGTATAACCGAAACCACAGAAAAAGCAATATCCAAAATTAAAAACAACACCCCTCCTTGATTCCCCGGAGACAGAAAAGGCAGCTATTAAGCACATTGACAAAGCGCCTTCGGCATTCCGTTCTCGTTGAGAAGATTGAGATTTATGCTTGACAAGAGCGAATAGGTCTGATACGGTTAGATTGTTCAAAGCATCGTTTGCGATACGTGCCGAAGTCAAAGACTTCTCAGCGGTTACGCTCGGTGCTTTGTTCGATTTCTCTATGGCAAACAGCCTATCATCTAAACTCGCTCCCTGCAGGGAACACGGATCGAAATAGTCAATTTCAGATTGAGTGCTGCCTTTTGCTTACAGCCCCCACGGGCAGCGCAGCCTTTTTCAGCCCATATTTCATGAGCAGCGCAAGAAACAGGATGAACGAGAGCGAGACTGCGGAGCAGAACAGGATTCCGCCCGTTGTAAGGGCATTTTTCAGCTCATCCTTGCCGAGCGAGAAGGTGGGTATCAGCGAGTCAGGCAGGAAAAGCGGAGTAATCAGATAGCAGACAAGTCCGGTGCACAGCCCCATCAAAAACTTTACAAAGAGATAGCGGGGCGTGCTGTCCATCTTCAAAAAGCAGAGCGACTGCAGGGCTATAGAGAGCCCGCCGAAGGCCGTGAAAAAGCCCGCAAGCGCAAGCTGATACCTAAGCGGCAAGGCGGTTGCAAGCAGGGCGTTACACCCATAGGTAAGCTCAATGCAGCCGCCGATGATGGCGCAGAGCAGGGGATTTTCAACCCGCAGCACGGAGAACAGCAGCTCACTGAGAACGGAACAGAGGGCTATGCAGCCGCCTATCTTCAAAAGCTGCAGCATGGTTTCACCTATCGAGGAGGTTATGGCTTCGGGCAGTTTAACGTTGGGCGGCGTGACAAGGGGCGCAGGCGAGGGCAGCTTTATAAGCAGAGCAAAAATAAGGAGAGTGAGAATGTGGGCCGTAAGCAGCGGAAAAAACACCCTCTTGTTTTCAAACAGCCCGAGTGATAGAATAGTCATGAGAAATGCAGGACTGCATAAATTAGTGATATACGACATGGTTTGCGCTTCTTTGCTGCAAAGCGTCCCCTGTTCGACATAGCTACTCAGCATCACCGCACCCGCAGGATAGCCCGAGAGCGCACCGAAGATGACGACGGGCAGCAGGCGCAATCGGCGGCTTGAAGAGAACAGGCTTAAAAAGCCGAGTTTCTTCATGAGCGAGCAGCAGAGGAGGAAGGGCAGAAGCGCAGGAAACACCCGCTCCCACCACAGGGAAATGCCTACTCTTGCTCCCTTGAGCGCAGCGGAAGGGAAGAGGAGCAGGGAAAGGCAGAACAGGATTGGGAAAATCAGGTGCAGCTTTTTCATAAGACCTCCGTGTCGTACTGACAAACATTATTAAAAAAGGGGAAGAATTATTCGATGCAGACAAGAAAGAAAGTGGGTTTGGCACTGGGCTCCGGCGGGGCGAGAGGCTTTTCACATATCGGCGTATTACAGGTATTGGAGGAGAACAAGGTCCCCATAGACATGATAGCGGGCTGCAGCATAGGCGCAATCGCAGGGGCGATATACAGCGTAGGCACCGACCTTAAAATGCTCACAAGGTTCATCGCCGCCTCCGACGCCAAGAGCTACATGGACGTAACCCTGCCCACGCAGGGCGGGATATTGCAGGGCAAGAAGTTCGAGGAGGTCATAAGGCTACTGACCCACGACAAGAGCTTTAACGAGACGAGGATTCCCTTCTTCTGCACGGCAACCGATTTGGAATCCGGCACGCTCACGGTATTCTCCGAGGGCAAGCTGCACAGGGCGGTTCGGGCAAGCATGTGCGTTCCGGGCATATTCGTTCCGGTCGAGATAAACGGCAGGCTCTACGCCGACGGAGGAATCTTGGAGACCGTGCCCACAACGGTTTTGCGTCAGCACGGCATGGATATGGTGATAGGCGTGGACCTCTCCGACAAGCGCAACAGAATCGGTGAGGGCAGCAAGGTAAACGCCTACCACACGCTAATGCGCACCTTCGATATCATGCAAGCGGAGATAAACAGGCTCCGAACGCCCGACGCCGACGTGCTTATAAGACCCTCCGCCTCGTTCATGTCGATGCTTTCAAACACCAACACCGACGCCTGCGTCGAGGAGGGCAGGAAGGCTGCCGAAGCCGCAATGCCCAAAATATTGGAGCTCTTGCACGGTCAAATCGAGGATGAGGCTGCAATCGAACCGGCTTAATCGATTACAAAGGAAGAATAGGCGTTGCAAAGAATGTTCAAATCCCCCTGCTCATAATAGGAGTGGTGGGATTTTTCCAATATACGACAGTCAAAGCTGGGGTTGCGCTTTAGAAGCTCAACCGACTTTAGCGACACGAGTTCATCCAGTCCCGAATGGAAGGACAGCGCAGAAGCGGTAACGCCGCCCAAGCGTTTTTTCACCCTTGAAATCTCACCGAACAGCTCAAGGTAGCGGGGGATAAAGCCCAAGAATTTCAGCTTGTTCTTTTCGGGCGCAAGGCTGTAGGAGGAGTTGGCAGAGTTTACACTTTTTGGGTCGAGCTTACCCAAAAACAGCTTTAACCCGCTAAAGAGGGTTGAAGGACTGCACTTGGTTTTCAGCGGAGTAGCCAAGAGAAAGAGCTTTTTCACCTTGTCGGGGTGGATTAAGGCCTGTTCAATCGCAAACAGGGTTCCCATCGAGTGCCCGACGATGATAATGTTCTCGTATCTATTGCAGAGCGAATCGACAAGCTCACAGACCTGCGCCCTCCATTGACGAAGCCTTGAACGACAAAAGTCGGACACGGTGCCGCCGTGCCCCCTAAGCAGCACGTTGTATATCGAATAATCGCAGGGCGTGAGCGGAATCAGGCTCAGAAAATGATCGGGCGAGCCCATTATACCGTGGATAAAGACCACGGCAGTCCCGCTGTTTTCAACTTCCCTTATATAGGGGCGGTGTGCCATAAAATCTCCTTTACAGGGTTATTGCCGACTGCCTGTCTCGGTGCAGCTCCTTTTTGAGCGCATAGGCCAAGATATCGGTCGAGAAGGCGTCTATCTTCAGCGATTCCTGAGCTATCGGTGAACAGTTCAAGACATCCGAATTGCGCATGATTATCGGCACGTTTGAGATGCTCACAATAGCGGACAGCAGCGACCTTGCACTGCGCCTAAGCCCGAGAATGCGCATGTAGTGGTTTTCCGTGTTGCGCATCTCATATGCGAGCCTGTCGGTAATTCCGAGCAGGGCGCTCATCCCTATTCGCTTGCAGCGGGCGAGCGTGTACCGCTTGCTCTTGACGGCGGAGAAGAAGGACTCCGCATCGAAGCAGGAGGCGGCAGCCCGCAAAAACACCTGCTCCAGCCCCTCCGACACGTCGGGCAGCTCATAGACCTCGTCGGCACTCATGTGACGGAGCTTGTAAAGCAGCATAGGGCTTATATCGTCAATCGTGATAGGAAACTGCGAGTCAAAGCGCAGGGCGCCGCTCACAAAGAGCGGCAGGGCCTCCATCACGTTCGGGTCGTTATCGCGGAAGGCAGCTCTTATTGCGGTTGCGCTGGATATATCCCCCGTCAGCGAAGTCTCATTGTAAGCGTTTTGCACCCGCTGAATCGGGCAGGGCTCTATGGAGGGAGCGATGAGGCTCAAGCAGCGCAGGTATTCTATCGCCAAGATGTTATTCGGCTTTATAAGCTCGTGCAGGAGGTTGGGGTTCAGCCCCAACTCAAAGAGCGCATCGTAGCGGGCACGGGGGTAGGACTTGCCCTGCTTCAAGTGGAGCGCAAGCGTCTGCTTAAAGGCAGGCGTCTCGTTCGACAGAATGTTTGCAAGCTGGTACAAAGCATCGAGGTCGGACAGCTCGCAGCCGAATGCGAGGTCGGTAACCACTCCGGTCTCGGCAAGCAGCGAAACGGCGCCCTCGGCAAACTTTTCTGCGCTTGCGTTGGCAAAGACCGACGGAAGCTCTATAACAAGGTCGGCGCCCGCTTGCAGCGCCCACTCCGCACGGGTGAACTTATCGGTGCAGGCGGGCTCTCCCCGCTGCACGAAGTTGCCCGACATCACAACGATGCAGTAGGCAGCGCCGGTTCTGCGCTTCGCCTCCTCCAAATGATAGATATGCCCGTTATGGAGCGGATTATACTCCGCAACAACGCCTACGACTCTCATATTTCCGTCCTCGAATTTTTCTTTTTTTCAGTATATCATTTTTTCAGGCAATGTGGTAGAATAAAGTGAAAAATTTTGTGGAGGTTAGTTTAATGGCAATAATTGAACGGATAAAGGCTCAGGCGAAGGCGGACAAAAAGCACATTCTTCTGCCCGAGGGCACGGAACCCCGCACGGTTGAGGCTGCAGAGCGCATCGTGAAGGAGGGGATAGCGGAGGTCACGCTGTTCGGAGACGTAGACGAGATTAAAAAGGTAGCGGCACAAAAGGGCGTGAGCTTGGATAACGTTGCGCTCATAGACCCTAAAACCCATCCCGATTTTGAGCGTTATGCGGACTGGTTTTATGAGCTTCGCAAGGAGAAGGGCGTAACGAAAGAGAAGGCTGTGGAGACCATGAAGAACACCCTGTTCTTTGCCGCAATGATGATAAAGGACGGCAAGGCGGACGGCTTCGTCTCGGGTGCTATAAACACCACCGGCAACACCCTAAGGCCGGGACTTCAGATAATCAAGATGAGAAAGGGCATACACACGGTTTCGAGCTTCTTCGTCATGGAGGTCAAGGAGGAGGGCTACGGCGACAACGGAACGCTCATCTTTGCCGACTGCGCAGTCAACATCGATCCGACAGCCGAGCAGCTTGCCGAGATTGCAATATCCTCCGCAGCGTCCGCAAAGGAGCTTTTGGGCATGGAGCCGAGGGTTGCAATGCTTTCGTTCTCGACCAAGGGCAGCGCAAAGCACGAAAACGTCGATAAGGTAGTCAAGGCGACCGAGCTTGTGAGGCAGCTTGCCCCCGAATTGAGCGTTGACGGCGAACTGCAGGCGGATGCCGCCCTCGTTGAAAGCGTGGGTCAGCTAAAGTCCCCGGGCAGCAAGGTTGCAGGCAAGGCAAACGTCTTGATTTTCCCCGATTTGCAAGCGGGCAACATAGGTTACAAGCTCGTGCAGCGTCTCGGCGGAGCGGAGGCGGTAGGCCCCATCTGCCAAGGCTTTGCAGCCCCGATAAACGACCTCAGCCGAGGCTGCAGTGTCGAGGATATAGTTTCGGTAGTCGCAGTCACTGCGGTTCAGGCACAAAATAAATAATTTTTAAGGAAGAGGTATGGACATGAAGAACATTTTGATAATCAATGCGGGCAGCTCCTCGCTCAAGTATCAGCTAATCGACATCGACAACGAGAGCGTTATAGCCAAGGGCCTTTGCGAGAGAATAGGCATCGACGGCTCGGTACTTGGCTACAAGTCGAACAAGGGCAACACCGAAATAAGGCGCGATATGAAAAACCACGAGGATGCGATAAAGATGGTTTTGGACGTTTTAGTCGATGAAAAAGTAGGCGTAATCCCCGACATGAGCGGGATTGCGGCTGTGGGACATCGGGTCGTGCACGGAGGCGAAAAGTTCTCCGAGTCGGTGCTTATAGACGACGATGTAATAAAGGCGATAGAGGACTGCATCCCCTTGGGCCCCCTGCATAACCCCGCAAACCTCATGGGCATTGCAGGCTGCAGAGCCGTCATGCCCAAGGTTCCCATGGTTGCGGTATTCGACACGGCATGGGGACAGTCCATGGCAAAGGAAACCTATATGTACGGACTGGCATACGAGGCATATGAGAAGTACGGAATCAGAAGATACGGCTTCCACGGCACCTCGCATCGCTATGTCACCCAGCGTGCGCTAAAGCTGTTGGGAACCGATAAGGCAAAGGTCATCACCTGCCACTTGGGCAACGGTTCGAGCGTGAGCTGCTCCAAGGACGGAAGGTGCGTCGACACCTCGATGGGCTTAACGCCGCTCGAGGGACTTCCGATGGGCACCCGCTGCGGAAATATCGACCCTGCGATAGTCCCCTATCTGATGAAGCGGGCTGACATGAGCGCCGAGCAGGTGGACGCCTACATGAACAAGAAGAGCGGCATGTTTGGAATCTCGGGCGTTTCGAGCGATTTTAGAGACCTGTGGGCAGCGGCAAACGAAGGCAACGAGCGTGCAAAGCTCGCCCTTTCAATGTTTGCGCTTGCGGTTAAAAAGTACATCGGCTCCTATGCAGCCGAGATGAACGGCGTGGATGCGATAGTGTTCACGGCGGGCATAGGTGAAAACGACAGGGGCGTTCGCGAATTGGTCTTAAAGGATATGGACTTTCTCGGCATAGACGTCGATTTTGAGTACAACCAAAGCTGTCCCCGAGGCGAGGAAGTAGAGCTTACCAAGAAGGGCAGCAAGGTCAGAGTCTTTGTAATCCCGACCGACGAGGAGATGGCAATTGCAAGGGATACGGCAGCTCTGGCACGCTAAGGACAAGGTTGAATATAGGGCAATCGGGGGCTTTTCGCCCCTTATTTGCCGTATGCTTGCAAGGCGGGGCGTCAATGATGAGGAGAGCCTCTACTACTTTCTGTTAGGCGACGAGCTTCCGCTCAAAAACCCGCTTTTGCTGCCCGATATGGACAAGGCAAAGGCGAGGATAGAGCTGGCTCAGAGGCGAAACGAAAGGGTCTGCGTCTACGGGGACTACGATGCGGACGGCGTGTGCTCCACGGCCATACTTACGGACTGCCTAAAAACCATGGGCATGGAGGTGAGCTATTACATTCCGAGCAGGCACAGGGAGGGCTACGGGATGAACCTTGACGCCGTAAAACGCTTGGCGGACGGGGGCGCAACGCTCATAATAACGGTCGATAACGGCATATCCGCCTTTGAGGAGATAGCTTATCTGAAAAGCAGGGGCATCGACGTCATAATAACCGATCACCATCAGTGCAGGGAGGACCTTCCCTCTTGCGAGGCGGTGGTCTGTCCTACGAGGTTGGACAACGACAGGAGCGAAAAGACCTACTGCGGCGCAGGGGTTGCGCTCAAGCTGGCGTGTGCGCTCTTGGGCGAAAGGCGGTGCGAGAAGTACATCCCGCTTGCGGCGGTTGCAACGGTTGCGGACTTGGTTCCGCTGACGGGCGAAAATCGAGCCATAGTCAAGCGGGGCTTGAAGCTGTTGAATTGCAATTTGGGTCTGAGTGCGCTTATAAAGGCAGCGGGCAGCGAGGAAGCGGAGCTTAATGAGGACGGGCTTGCGTTCATCATTGCTCCGAGACTTAATGCTGCAGGAAGGCTTGGGGACGCAGCACGGGCAGCGAGGCTTTTGCTGAGCCAAAACGGTGAGGAGGCGGCGCTGCTTGCCGAGGAGCTTAACGAGGAGAACCTGAGGCGCAAGGAGGAGGAACAGCGAATCTTTGAGCAGTGTTTAAGCCGTGAGAAGGAGATTGCAAACGCCCCGATAACGGTACTTGCGGGCGAGGACTGGAACAGCGGAGTTATAGGCATAGTGGCGTCAAGACTTGTCGAGCGGTACGGAAAACCCGCCATGCTCTTTACAAGGGGCGGGGACGGGCTTTTGATTGGCTCGGGCAGGAGCACCTTGGGCGTAAACCTGTTTGGGCTTTTGAATGAGCTTTCCGATTGCCTTGTAAGATTCGGCGGACACGAGTCGGCGGCGGGCGCAACGATAGAGGAGCACAGGCTGGCCGAGTTTATAGGGCGGGCGAGCGAAAGGCTAAAGGGCCTTGAGCCTGCACAAACCTTCGTGTACGAGGACGAGGCGGAGCTTTACGAGTGCAACCTTAGAACCTGCGCACAGATAGAGAGGCTTGCCCCGTTCGGCGTAGGCAACGAAAGGCCCATACTTAGGATTAACGGCTGCAAGCTGAGCGAGATAAGGACTATGGGCAAGGACGGTTCGCACCTCAGCGCAAGGGTCATAAAGGACGGAAGCGGACTTAGGCTCGTGGCGTTCAAAATGGGCGAACAGGCGCAGGACTGGATGAAACATCCCCGCTGCGACCTTCTGGTTCGGCTCAAAAAGAACAGCTTTCGGGGCACCGACAGCGCCGAGCTGTACTTCGTGTCGAAAAAAGATGAAAAATAAATTTGAAAAAGTAATGCTTTTTTCACTGCAATATAGTATAATGGTTTGTACTGGTTACGATGAGTAATAGAAGGAGAAAACGGTTATGGATTTTGAAAGCAAAATTCGCAACATTCCGAACTTCCCCAAGGAAGGGATACTGTTTAGGGATATCACAACTTTAATCAAGGACAAGGAGGCATACGTAGCCCTGATAGATACGATTGCCGACTCGCTCAAGGACTTGAACATCGACATAGTAATAGGGCCTGAGGCTCGAGGTTTTGTCATGGGTTCGGCTGTTGCCTACGCAATAGGAGCGGGCTTTGTCATGGCGAGAAAGCCGGGCAAGCTGCCGTGGAACACACGCAGGATAGAGTACGGGCTCGAGTACGGCAACGACGTGCTCGAGGTTCACGAGGACGCAATCCTGCCCGGGCAGCGGGTTGCGCTGGTCGATGACCTCTTGGCAACCGGCGGCACGGCGATGGCAGTTATAAAGCTCTGCGAGCAGATGGGCGGCGAGGTCGTGGCTGCAAGGTTTGCAATCGAGCTTTCCGACCTGCACGGCAGGGATCTTTTGACGGACTATAACGTTGAATCCGTCGTAGCTTTTTTGGGCGAATAATTTAGGCTGTTTCAAATCAACGGGCTTGCCCGTTGATTTTCTGCTTAAAGGATTGAGGTAAGCATGGAAAAATTACTTCAAAACTTCACAGAGCTTTACGGCAGCGAGCGGGCTGAACTCATGTCGAAGGCGGTAGCCTACGCCACCGAGGTTCACAAAAGCCAAAAGCGGGACACGGGTGAGCCCTACATCATCCACCCGAGGGCGGTTGCCCAATCGCTGATGGATATGGGCATGGACGCCGAAACGGTGGTTGCAGGCGTGCTTCACGATGTCGTCGAGGACGGCGACAACGTAACGGTAGACGATATCAAAAACGAGTTCGGGGAGGACGTTGCCTTCTTGGTCGACGGCGTAACCAAGCTCACCAAGTCCGGAAAGCAGGTTTACGTCACAAAGAAGCAGGAGCAGACCGAAAACCTCAGAAAGCTGTTTTTGGCGATAGCCGAGGACGTGCGAGTCGTTATCATCAAGCTCGCAGACAGGCTCAACAACATGCGAACGCTCGAAAAATGCACCGTAGCAAAGCAGCAGCGCAAGGCAAAGGAGACCTTGGACGTCTACGCACCGTTAGCGCACCGCTTCGGCATGGGCGCAATAAAGAGCGAGCTTGAGGATTTATCCTTCCGCTATCTGATGCCGGAGGAGTTTGAGAACACCCGAAAGCTCGTTGCAAGGCAGCAGAGCGAGCGCATGGAGCTTCTAAAGTCCGCCATGGAAACGATGAAGGATATACTTGCCGAGGCGGGCATCAAAGCGGAGATATCCGGCAGGCCCAAGCATATTTTGAGCGTGTACCGCAAGATGGCGAGGCAGAACACCGGAATAAACGAGATTTACGATTTAATTGCAATACGGGTTATAGTGGAATCGGTCAACGATTGCTATGCGGCGTTGGGCGTTATCCATGCCACATGGAAGCCGCTTCCGGGCAGGTTCAAGGACTATATTGCCATGCCCAAGCCCAACATGTACCGCTCGCTGCACACAACGCTTTTGAATGCGTCGGGCATACCCTTTGAGGTGCAGATAAGGACTGTCGAGATGCACCGCACGGCTGAATACGGCATTGCAGCGCATTGGATGTACAAGGAGGGCAGGCTTCAGCAGAACTTTTTGGATAAAAAGACAAATTGGCTCCGACAGGTTTTGGAAGCCAAGGAGACGACCGAGGACAGCAAGGAGTTTGTCGATAACATCCTAAAGGACTTCTTGGGCGAATACGTGTTCGTGCTAACGCCCAAGGGCGAGATTATAGATTTGCCGAGGGGCTCAACCCCGCTCGACTTTGCATACAGGATTCACACCAACATCGGGCACCATTGCCAACATGCGAGGGTGAACGGTGCAATGGCAAGGCTCGATTACAAGCTGCAAACCAACGACGTAGTCGAGATTATAACCTCCAACTCACAGGTGGGTCCAAGCCGAGATTGGCTGAACGTGGTCAAAACCCAGTCCGCAAAGAACAAGATTCGCCAGTGGTTCAAGCGGGCTAATCGGGATGAGAACATCCAAAAGGGCAGGGAGATGTTGGAGGAGGCAGCCAAGCGTCACGGCCAGCAATTGCAAACGCTGTCCAAGCCCGAATATTGGAACGAGGTCCTAAAGCGCCACAACTTCTCCTCCATGGACGATATGTATTCGGCGATAGGCTACGGCGGCGTGTCCGCGGGGCAGGTGCTGCACAAGCTCATGGATTTGTACCGCAAGGAGCAAAAGCTGCAACAGATGCAGCAGCGGCTCTCCGAGGGCGACAGGGAGGAGGCCAAGGCAGAAAAGAACCTGCCCAATCCCAACACCGTCGTGGTCTTGGGCGATTCGGGCATGGCGGTGAGGTTTGGCAACTGCTGCAACCCCCTTCCGGGCGATCCGATAGTGGGCTATATCACAAGGGGCAGGGGCGTTTCGGTGCACAGGGCGGACTGCACGAACATAAAGAATTTGAGCGAGGACGAGGGCAGGATGATTCCGGTCGAGTGGTCGAAGCAGAGGGCAAAGTTCTCCGCCTCGGTGCGCTTGCAGCTCCTTGACCGTGCAGGTGCCCTGTTCGAGGTATCCAAGGTTTTGACCTCGCTGAATATAAACATCACCGACATGAGTTCCAAGGCTACCGGCGAGGGCTATGCCATAGTCGAAATGACCTTTGCAGTCGATAACACCGACCAGCTTCAAAACATCATTGCCAATCTTGAAAAGGTAAAGACGGTAACCTCGGTACGGAGGATTGACAGGTAGAATATGAGAGCGGTAGTACAAAGGGTCAGCGCAGCATCGGTGAGCATAGAGGGCAGGACGACGGCAGAGATAGAAAACGGCTTGCTCGTGCTCTTGGGCATAGCCTGCGATGACGGTGAGAAGGATTTGACCTACATAGAGGACAAGCTCCTGCATCTTCGCATATTCGACGATGAGAACGGCGTTCCGAATTTAGACGTTTCGGAGGTTTCGGGGAGCATACTTTTAATATCCCAGTTCACGCTCTACGGCAACGCCAAAAAGGGCAGGCGCCCAAGCTACATAAGGGCAGCAAGGCCCGAGGTTGCGATTCCACTTTACGAGAAGCTGAAATCAAGGCTCAAGGAGAAGATTCCCCTAAAATGCGGCGTTTTCGGAGCGGACATGAAGGTGAGTTTAATAAATGACGGGCCGTTCACTATACTTTTGGACAGCCGAAAGGAGTTTTAATGCAGATAATAACCGTGGTTTGCGGCGCCCTTGCCACAAACACCTATATAGTTTATGAGGACGGCAGCCAAGACTGCGTGATAATCGACCCTGCGGACGGGGCGGCGGCGCTCAATGCCCTGAAAGAATGCGGCAAGACCTGCACGCACATCCTGCTAACCCACGGGCATTTCGACCATATTTACGGGGTTGCCGAGGTTAAGAGGGCAACCAATGCAGAGATTTGCATCCACGAGGAGGATGCAGCTGCCCTGCACAGCGGAAGGGCAAACCTTGCGCTTTTGATTCGGGAGCGGATAGAGCCAACCCATGCGGACAGGCTCTTGAAGGAGGGCGATGTCATAGAGGCAGCTGGGCTAAAGTTTCGGGTAATTCACACCCCCGGGCATACCGCAGGCGGAGTGCTCTACGCCGTGGACGAGCATAGGGCAGCTTTTTGCGGCGACACGGTTTTCTATGAGAGCGTGGGCAGAACTGACCTTCCGGGCAGCAGCACGAGGGACTTGATAGACTCGTTTTTCAACAAGGTGCTGCCGCTCACGGGCTACCGCCTCTATCCCGGGCACGAGGAGGAGACCACCGTTGCACACGAGGCTCAGCACAACCCGCTCATAGCCTATTATCGGAGGTAGCCTTGGTTCTTCTAAAGACGAATGCAGCTCAATATTTCAACGACATAGCCGAGGAAATTCGGCTCTTTTTGGGCATGGTCGATATCGAGAGCGAGGGCGAGGGCGCCGAGCTTGAAATGGTTGTCAACCTGTTTGAGGACAGGGCGGAGGCAAAGATTCTCCCGCAGGGCTTTGAAAGCAGGCAGCATTTTGAGTACGACAAAAGCGACCCCTTGGACAAAAAACGCATGGAAAAGCGGGCGGTAAAGCTCGCAGTGTTCGAGCTGATGGCAAAGGTTGCGCCTGCCGATACCCCTTGGGGTGCGCTGACGGGCATAAGGCCCACAAAGCTATTCAGGGAGCTGACAGAGAGGCACGGCGAGGCAGAGGCTATGCGCATGTTCTTGAAGGTGTTCTGCGTAAGCCCGCAAAAGACCGAGCTTGCAAGGCGGATTTGCAGGGTTCAAGCCCCCATAATATCGGATGCATTGGAGAGGGATGCGGACGTCTACATTGGGATTCCCTATTGCATATCCCGCTGCTTGTACTGTTCGTTCGGAAGCGAGGTAGCCAAAAGCCCCACCGAGCTTGAAGAATACCTCGCCTACCTAAAAAGGGATATCCATGCGGGGGCGCAGCTTTTGAAAGAGGGCGGCTACAGGGTGAGGGCGGTCTATATCGGAGGCGGCACGCCTACGGTGCTGTCGGCGGATCAGCTCACCGAGCTGTTTGCCTGCATTCAAAACAGCTATCAGGGCTTTGACAGGGAGTTCACCGTGGAGGCGGGCAGACCCGACACGATAACGAGGGAAAAGCTGCAGACCATGAGGGACTTTAACGTTCAGCGAATATCGATAAACCCGCAAACCATGTGCGACAGAACGCTGAGGCTCGTGGGCAGAATGCACACGGCGGAGGATATCAAGGCGTGTTTTGAGCTTGCAAGGGAAATGGGATTTTTCAGCATCAACATGGACATTATCGCAGGTCTCACGGGCGAGGACGAGGCAGTGTTTTCGGATACGCTTAAAAGGATTATCGAGCTTTCGCCGGACAATTTAACGGTTCACACGCTTGCAATAAAGCGTTCAAGCAGGCTCAAGGAGAGCTTGAGCCAATACGAAACGACGCAGCCCTCCGTTGTAAAAAACATGGTGGACTTGGGAGCAGAAGCTGCGGAGAAACTCGGGATGCACCCCTATTATATGTACAGACAAAAGTACATGAGCGGAAATTTGGAAAACGTGGGCTACGCCAAGCAGGGCAAGGACTGCATCTACAACGTGGACATGATGGAGGAAACCGTGAGCATCATAGCGCACGGAGCAAATGCTATGACCAAGCGGGTCATCCCCCGAGAGAACAGGGTAGAGAGGCTGAAAAACCCCAAGGATGTTGCGACCTATAAAAACAAGGCGGAGCTGCTGTTCGAGCGAAAAAAAGAACTTTTTTTGCAGGATTGACAGCGGCACAAATTATGATACAATGCGTAAAAGACCCTGAGTAAAGAGCGCACACGGCTGCCTTTGCTCAACATAAAAGGAGGAGACCAATGGCTACCTATCGAGCCCCAAAGGGTACCAAGGATGTACTGCCCGAGGAGAGCTACCGCTGGCAGCATCTTGAAGGGCTTATTAGAAAGATAGTTGAAAAGTATGGGCTCTTGGAGGCAAGAACCCCTGTAATCGAGCATACCGAGCTGTTCTTGCGCAGCGTGGGCGAGACCACCGACGTCGTGCAAAAGGAGATGTACACCTTTTTGGACAAGGGCGAGCGCAGCATAACCCTAAAGCCCGAGGGCACGGCGGGTGCTGTTCGCATGTTCATCGAGAACGGCCTGTTCTCCGAGGCACAGCCCACAAAGCTGTTCTATCTATACTGTCCGGTGTTCCGCTACGAGCGGCCGCAGGCGGGCAGGCTCAGGGAGCATCACCAGTTCGGCATAGAGATATTTGGCTCAAAGGAACCGAGCGCAGACGCCGAGGCGATTGCAATAGCCACCGAGCTTTTTGATTCGATAGGCGTTGGGGAGCTCAAGGTCAAGCTCAACAGCATAGGCTGTCCCAAGTGCAGGGGCGAGTATCAAAGGGCGCTAAAGGAGTATTATGCGCAGCAGTATGAAAAGCTCTGCCCCGCCTGCAAGGAGCGCTTTGAGAGGAATCCGCTCAGGCTCTTAGACTGCAAGGAGGAGCATTGCCATAGGATAGCCCAAAACGCCCCGCATACCATGGACTATGTGTGCGAGGAGTGCAAAGAGCACATGGAAAAGCTCGAGAACTACCTTGAGCTCATGGGCATAGAGTACGAGTGCGATCCAATGCTGGTTCGGGGGCTCGACTATTATACCAAGACCGTGTTTGAGATAGTGTCCGACATGGGCGGTGCGCAGGGAACGCTGTGCGGCGGCGGCAGATACGACGGGCTTATAAAGGAGCTCGGCGGGCCCGAAATGCCGGCGGTGGGCTTTGGGCTCGGCATGGAGAGGGTGCTTCTTTTGATGGAGCAGAGCGGCATAGAGATAGAAAAACCTTATCGCTATGAAATCATGCTCATCTCCATGGACGAGAGGAGCAAGAATGCGGCGTTTAAGCTCTGCTTCGACCTTAGAAACAGGGGCGTTAGGGCGGACTGCGACCACATGGGCAGGAGCGTCAAGGCGCAGATGAAATACGCCTCAAAGGTGGAAGCCGTGCACTGCGTGGTTATAGGACAAAACGAGCTCGACAGCGGAATGGCAAAGTTAAAGAATATGTTTACGGGACAGGAGCAAGAAGTAAGGCTCGATCCCGACGCTATAATTGAAAGGATGGACAGATGAGCGAATTATTGAGTGGTTGGAAACGCAGTTGCTACTGCACGGAGCTGAAAAAGGCGGATGTAGGCAGGGAAGTAACGCTGATGGGCTGGACGAACGTGCGCAGGGACTTGGGCGCATTGATATTCGTGCAGCTTAGGGACAGGAGCGGACTTATGCAGATAGTGTTCGACTCCTCAACCTTAAGTGCAGAGGACTATGAGAGGGCGAGCACGATTCGTTCCGAGTTCGTGCTGGCGGTTCGGGGCAGGCTCGTGGAGCGCACGGGCAACATGGTAAACCCCAACATGGAAACCGGCGAAGTTGAGGTCTTGGTTTCCGAGTTTAAGATACTGTCCAAGAGCGAAACCCCGCCCATCGAGGTCGATGACAACTGCAATGCAAACGAGCTCTTGCGCCTGAAGTACAGATATTTGGACCTTCGCCGCCCCTGTATGCAGCGAAACCTCATCATGCGCCATAAAATTGCGCATATCGCAAGGAACTACTTTGACGAGCAGGGCTTTTACGAGATAGAAACTCCGCTGCTCACGGCGAGCACACCCGAGGGCGCGAGGGACTACCTCGTTCCGAGCAGGGTTCATGCGGGCGGGTTTTATGCGCTTCCGCAGAGCCCGCAGCTCTTCAAGCAGCTGTTGATGGTCTCGGGCTACGACAGGTATATGCAGATTGCAAGATGCTTTAGGGACGAGGATTTAAGGGCGGACAGGCAGCCCGACTTTACGCAGATAGATATGGAGCTTTCGTTCGTCGAGGCGGACGATGTGATGGCTGTGAACGAGGGCTTTTTGCAGAGGCTGTTCAAAGAAACGCTGAACGTCGATGTAAGGCTGCCGCTTCCCAGGCTCACTTGGATAGAGGCGATGAACAGGTACGGCTCCGACAAGCCCGACACGAGGTTTGCAATGGAGCTTTGCGACCTCAGTTCAGCCGTCAAAAATTGCGGCTTTTCGGTGTTCAAAAATGCGATTGAGGGAGGCGGCAGCGTCCGTTGCATAAACGCCAAGGGCGCAAGTGCGCATATCTCAAGAAAGGAGATAGATGCCTTAGGCGAGTGGGTAAAGACCTACCGTGCCAAGGGACTTGCGTGGATAAATTATAAGGCGGAGGGCATAGTTTCCCCGATAGCAAAGTTTTTGACCGAGGACGAGATGAACGAGATAAAGAGGCTCGCAAACGCCGAAACGGGCGACATCCTGTTCATCGTTGCGGACAATAATGATACGGTCTGGGCGTCGCTCGGAAACCTCAGATTGAGGGTGGCAGAAAAGCTGAACTTGATTCCGAAAAATCAATACAACCTGCTGTGGGTCACCGAGTTTCCGCTTTTGGAGTGGAGCGAGGAGGACGAACGCTTCGTTGCAAAGCACCACCCGTTCACAATGCCCATGGACGAGGACTTGGACAAGCTCGACTCCGACCCCGGGGCGGTCAGGGCAAAGGCCTACGACATAGTGTTAAACGGCGTCGAGATAGGCGGCGGCTCCATCCGTATTCACAGCTCCGTCTTGCAGGAAAAGATGTTCAAGGTTCTGGGCTTTACAAAGGAGCAGGCGTGGAAGCGGTTCGGCTTTTTGCTCGAAGCGTTCAAGTACGGCACGCCCCCGCACGGCGGACTCGCCTACGGGCTTGACAGGCTTGCAATGCTGATTTGCGAAACGCAGAACATCAGGGACGTTATCGCCTTCCCAAAGGTGCAAAGCGCCGCCTGCCCGCTGACGGGCGCCCCCTACGGCGTGGATAAGAAGCAGCTTGACGAGCTGCATATTCGCTGCGTTACGGAGGAAGAATAATGGCAGCGGAAGAGTTGGTACATATAGGCACGGTAACGGAGGTCTCAGAGGGCAGGGCAAGGGTGCGCTTTACAAGGACGGCAGCCTGCAAGCGCTGCGGAGCCTGCCTGAGCGCAGGCGATAAGGAGATGGAAACCTGCGCAGACGATAAGGTGGGCGTCAAGGTCGGGGATAGGGTGGTCGTGAGCCTAAAATCCTCGTCCATGCTGATTGCAACCACGCTCTGCTATGCAATTCCGCTCGCCCTGCTGCTTATAGGCACCTACATAGGCTCGCTTTTCAGCGACGTCTGGGCGGTCTGTCTGGGCTTGGGAAGCTGTGCAGTCTCGTATATAATTTTGCGGCTAATAGAGAGAAGGCTCAGAAACAGCCGCAGGTTCACCCCAATAATAAACAGTATAGTAACGGAGGAAGATGAAGATGAATGAGAACATGATAGTAGGAAGCATGGAAAACTTTGACGAGATTATAAACGGCGATATGCCCGTTTTGGTAGACTTCTGGGCAAGCTGGTGCGGTCCCTGCCGTATGCTCATGCCGATAGTCGAGCAGATTGCAGACGAGTACGCAGGCAAGGTCAAGGTCATGAAGGTCAACGTGGACGAACAGGGCGAACTGGCAGAAAGATACAAGATAAATACAATCCCCTGCCTCATCCTGTTCAAGGACGGCGATATCTTGGAAAAGTCCGTAGGCGCAAAACCCAAGCACCTCGTTGCCGCCATGATAGACTCCGCCCTGTAGGGGCGGATATCATCCGCCCGCCGCCGACGCTCAAACCCCTCACGGGCAACCCCCCCGATAGGGGCGGATACCATCCGCCCGCCGTCGACAACCCAAAAACGGCGGCCTATTTTGCCATGCCCAATTAACGCCTTAACCTATGGGTTCAAGGCTCCGTTTGCAACGTAGATATAGGCATAATTATATGCGCTTGAGCGATATACATCGATTTTCAACTGAGAACATCCGCTTATATCTACAGCAAAATCAATAGGCATTACTCCCATTGTAATCTTAGGAGAGGACCACAGCAGTTCGTCGTCCCCATATATGCTGACGGTATGATATACATCATCGTTTGAGCGGTCGTCATAGCCCAAGAAGATGCGGCCGGAAAAACTCGTGTGCGCTCCCGAAAGCAGGTACACGTAGGCGTTAGAGCCTCCATTGGGAGCATATAATCTAACTGCAGTAGAATACTCTGCGCCGGTATTATCCAACACATCCGTTTCCACCCTCCAACCGGACTCTCCGCGGTAAAAATACTCATCCAAAAAATCGGTAAACAGCAGCGTTCCGAATTGGTTGTAATACTCGATGGCACTGTTTATTTCGATATCATCGCCGCCGAGTATGGTGCGGGCATGGTAGAGGACGTCCAAGGCACTTTGATAACCCTCATTCTCATATGCTTGAGTAGCCTGCAGCAGTGCCCGTTGGCGATATTCATTCATGCACGAGGTCTTACGCTGCTCCAATTCGGAAAAATCCCCGTTGCTGTAAGAGACCTTAAGCAAATCGAGCTGTTCAATAATGTAGGCGGTCGCACCCTCGTAGTTCCCGCTTGCAATATACTCATCGAGCGTATCGTTGATTGCCTGAATCTTTACATCCAGTTCGGAGCCCGAAGAAGGCGTAGGTGTCGGCAACTCCTCCGTACCGCCATTCGCCCCGGACGAATATAAGCTGTTAAAACAGCTCTCACAAATAAAGGGCGCATTGCCGTTCCCGTAAAGACTAATCAATGAAACATTGCCCCTGCCGCAAACATCACAAGAGTTGGTTTTGCAGCCCGTAAACGAAGTGACGGTCAATAGCAAAGCTACGACAACGAATAAAATTTTCTTGTACATTAAAAATCCCTCCTCATATAATTCACTTTTCAATCCCGCCCTATAAAAAGGCGGCCACTTCCTATTTCAAGTATAGCATAAAGGCATTTTTAATGTCAACAAAAAAACTATTTTATTACCTCACCGCCGCCCTCAACTTTTCCGCCATATCGGTTTTTTCCCACGGGAAGTCGGGGTTGCCGAAGTGCCCGTTTTTGGCGGTCTGCAAATATATGGGCGAGCGCAGGTTCAGCCTGCGGATGATGGCATCGGGCCTTAGGTCAAAGACCTTTTTAACGGCTTGGGAGAGGGCATCGTCGGAGACGGTACCGCTGCCCTGCGTATCCACGAGGACGGAGACGGGGTTGGCAACGCCTATGGCATAGGCTATCTGAATTTCACAACGGGAGGCAAGCCCCGCTGCAACGATGTTTTTGGCTATGTACCTTGCCATATAGGCTGCACTGCGATCGACCTTGGTCGGATCCTTGCCGGAGAAGGCGCCCCCGCCGTGGCGGGCATAGCCGCCGTAGGTATCGACTATAATCTTGCGCCCTGTAAGACCCGTATCGCCGTGCGGCCCGCCGACAACGAACCTGCCGGTGGGGTTTATCAGGATGCGTGTATTTGGGCTCATGAGTTCTTTGGGAATCGTGGGCAGGATAACCCTGTTTGTAATATCGGAGCGCAGCGTTTCGATATCGGTGTGTTCATCGTGCTGGGTGGAGACGACGACGGTGTCAACGCTTACGGGCCTGCCGTTTTCATAGGCAACCGTGACCTGCGCCTTTCCGTCGGGACGGAGGTAGGGCAGACTGCCGTCCTGTCTGACGGCTGTGAGGGTGCGGGTCAGGGCGTGCGCAAGGGAGATGGGCAGCGGCATGAGCTCGGGGGTTTCGTCGCAGGCATAGCCAAACATCATGCCCTGATCGCCGGCTCCGGTTTCCATATCGTCGGTTTCAACGCCCTGCTTTTGCTCCAAGGACCTGTCCACGCCGAGCGCAATATCGGGGGATTGAGAGTCGAGGGCCAAAATTACGCCGCAGGTGCTGCCGTCAAAGCCGTATTTGGCACGGTCATAGCCTATCTCGCAGACGGTTTTGCGAACGAGCGAGGCAATATCCACATAGCAGGAAGTAGTAATTTCGCCCATAACGACGACAAGCCCCGTAGTTGCGGTGCATTCGCAGGCAACTCGGGAGTTGGGGTCGTTTCTCAGCATCTCGTCAAGGATGGCGTCGGAGAGCTGGTCGCAGATTTTATCGGGATGCCCGATAGTAACGGATTCGCTTGTAAATAGAGTTTTTGCCATGGTTTTTCCTTTCGTCTGCCTTACAAAAAGAAACGCTCACTTTTTAGATGAGCGGAATTATCTCATCTTTCAGCCGAAGCTGCGGGAATTGGCACCACGCACGAAGCAGGTTGTCGGATTTCACAGGGCCCGTCCCTCCATCTCTCTTGATAAGGCATATTTAATTTTCGAGCGTCATTGTAACATGGCAGCTTGCAAAATGCAATAGGGTGACGTATAATTTACGCAAATGTTTTTGAAAGGACGATTATGAAGCGGGTATTGGGCAGCATAAGGCGGGCGGACGAACGCTATGGAATGATAGAGGACGGGGACAAGGTCTGCGTAGGGGTTTCGGGGGGCAAGGATTCCCTGCTTTTGATGCGGGCGATGAAGCTGTATCAGCGGTTCGCTTACGCAAAGTTTGACGTTTGTGCGATAATGCTCGATCTGGGCTTAAAGTTTCAGGACACCGAGCCGATATACAGGCTTGCCGAGGAGATAGACATTCCGTTCGAGGTCATAAGGACGGACATAGGCAAGGTTGTTTTTGAGTATAGGCAGGAGCGCAGCCCCTGCGCCCTGTGCGCAAAGCTCAGACGGGGAGCGTTGAATAATGCAGCCAAGGACAGGGGCTGCAACAAGGTAGCCTTGGGGCATAACAGGGAGGACGTGTTGGAAACCCTGTTTATGAGCATGTTGTACGAGGGCAGGATGAACACCTTTGCTCCCGTGACCTATCTTTCGAGGAGCGATGTAACGGTTATAAGGCCGCTCATCTTTCTGCCCGAGAAATATGCGCTTTCCATGGCAAGGCAGCTGGAGCTTCCCGTGCTGCCGCCTAACTGTGAAATTGCAGGCAACACCAAGCGAGACGAGGCAAAGCGGCTTTTGGAGCATCTGTGCAAGATTACGCCCGATGCCAAGGAAAAGATTTTGCACGCCCTTGTCAACACCGAGAAGTACGGGCTTTGGGACAGGATGCGAACGAAGGAATAAAATAAAAACCGCCTTGCAACCATCGGGGAGCAAAGCGGTTTTTTAATCTTTGGGAGGTTGTTGTTACGGTTTATCGGGAACCGTGCCTTCGGCTGAAATCATATAGTTGCTTGCGCTGGCCTGCTTTGCGCAGAGATAGCCGTTGGTATCGGTTCCGCCGATGTTGACATAGTAAAAGACGTTGCCGGCAGTGTCGCTTTCCTTATAATAGATGAACACCACCTGATCCTTGTAGTAGTTGCCGTTTTTGTTGTCGTCGGCAATTTCGGGCGAGGTTCTGAGAACGAGCGCAGATGCGGTAATCTTGCCCTTTACGGTACCGTCCGGCTGCGTCATTTCGGTTACGGCAGTACTGCCGCCGAGGGTTCCGTTCAGCGTTACCATATCCTGACGGATGTAGCCGTACTTATCCAAGGCGTCAACCTTCAAAAAGTACCAGCCGTTGTCGAGGACATAGACCGTGAGCTTGCTGCCCTTTTTCAAACCGGTTGCAACGGTCGAATGGCTCGTGCTCGGCCCCTGACGCATGTTGACGTTGTCCTTGGCGAGCACACCGGAGACCGAATTGCTAACCATCTCCGACGTGGGTGCGGAGAGCGCATTGGGGTCGGGGGTTACGGTTGTGGTCGAGCCCGTACCCTGAGTGGTGCCCGTAGAGGTGGACGGCGAGGGTGAGGGCGTGTTCGTCTCGGCAGCGGAGCTTTCGCTTGTCAAAGCCGAGGTGTCAGGGCCTGCGGTGGAGCTTTGGGGCGCAAGGGTAGCGTCCGTAGGCGGCAGAGTCGCAGACAGCGAGGGGGAGGTGTTGGCGTTGATATCGGCAGGATCACTGTTCCCGCCTCCTGCCAGCACCACGATAATCACGATAACGGCCACAAGCAGGATTGCTGCAGAGGCTATAACGAGATATCCTTGGGGGGTGATTTTCAGCTTTTTCTTACTCATATCTAATCCCTTCTTCCTTTCCGGTTATTGTTTACACTGAGATTATACCTTATTTTTTTGCGTTTTCATAGCCCTTTTCTAATGTTTTTTGCGGATTAGTTGTAGATTTTTTGTGATTTGACCCAAAAAACTGTATATTTTTACAAATTTCAAAAAGATTGTGGAAAAAAGTAAAGCATTGTGATACAATGTCAAGCAGTAAGGTTTACTCATGAGAATATCAAGGAGGTTATCAATGTCAGACAAGAAAACCGAAATACCTTTTGCCGGAACCGCCGAGCAAGAGAGGCAGCTTAACGCCGTCATAGCGGAGCACAAGGAGCAGGAGGGCGCATTGATGCCCGTAATGCAAAAGGCACAGGAGATATATGGCTATCTGCCGATAGAGGTCCAGAAGATGATTGCGGCAGGGCTGAATATTCCGTTGGAGCAGGTTTACGGCGTATCCACGTTCTACTCACAGTTCAACCTTGAGCCCAAGGGCGAGCATCTGATTCGGGTGTGCATGGGCACGGCGTGCTACGTCAGGGGCTCACAGGACATCCTCACCGAGCTTGAGCGAGAGCTTAAGATTGAGGCGGGGCATACGACGCCCGACGGCAGGTTTACGCTTGAGGCAACCCGCTGCTTGGGCTGCTGCGGTCTTGCGCCGGTCATCATGATAGACGACGATGTGTTCGGCAGACTCACCCCTGCCGCCATCAAGGATATAGTTGCGAAGTATCGCAAATAAGAGGTCAACATGAAGCTGTCACAAATCGTAACCGTCATCGACGGCAAGGTGCTGTCGGGAAACGAATATCTGGATAAGGAAGTAACCATGGCTTGCGGAAGCGACATGATGAGCGACGTCCTTGCGTTTGCGATGGATCGGGGAGCCCTCCTCACGGGACTTGTAAACCCGCAGGTCATTCGCACGGCGCTGATGATGGATATGTGCTGCATCATCTTTGTCAGAGGCAAGATGCCGACGAAGGAGATGATAGAGCTTGCCAAGGACAGCCGGATTGCGATGCTTGTGACCGATGAGGGAATGTTTGAAACCTGCGGCAAGCTCTACGCTGCGGGCTTGGGGAAGAAGTCATGACGCAGGAAAGCGAGGCCCTGTGCTTTCATTTCGACGTTGACGGGAACAACTTTGTTTCGGCGGGCGAGGCGTCGGTGCAGGTCAAAAAGCTGCTGCGGCAGATGGGCTTTACCCCCGATCTCATAAGGCGTGTATCGATAGCGATGTACGAGGGCGAGATTAACATGGTTATCCATGCAGGCGGCGGAGTAGCCGATATCTGCGTAGAGCCCAACAAGGTCTGCGTCACGCTCACCGATAAGGGCAAGGGCATCGAGAACATCGAGCTCGCGATGCAGGAGGGCTTTTCCACGGCCCCCGAGAACATCCGTGCGCTGGGCTTCGGCGCAGGCATGGGACTTCCCAACATGAAGCGATACGCCGACAACATGGAAATTGATTCCAAGGTCGGAGTAGGAACCACGATTAACATGGAGTTTTTTGTAAACGAGGCTTGAGATTAGATGGAATACACCCATTCCGTTTCCCTCGACAGGGATAAATGCAAAGGTTGCACGAACTGCTTAAAGCGCTGCCCCACGGAGGCGATTCGCATCCGTGACGGTCACGCTGTCATCGATTCGCGCCATTGCATCGACTGCGGAGAGTGTATAAGGGTCTGCCCGTACAAGGCAAAGACCGCCATCTTCGACCGCTGGGAGGAGCTCGATCACGACAAGTTCTTGATAGCCCTTCCCGCACCCTCCTTCTTCGGACAGTTTGCAAAGCTGTACGATGCCGACTATCTGGTTTCCGCCCTCATAGACATGGGCTTTTCGGACGTGTTCGAGGTTGCAAAGGCGGCAGAGATAGTCACGGAGTACACCCGAAGGTACATGAAGCGAGCGGGCGTTCTGCGTCCCGTTATAAGCTCCGCCTGTCCCGTTATCGTTAGGCTGATTTCGCTGAGATTTCCGTTCCTCTGCGACAACGTAATGACCATGATGCCGCCTATTGAGCTTGCGGGCAAGATGGCACGCGAGAGGACAAAGCAGCAGCATCCCGAGCTTTCGGACGAGGACATTAAGACCGTGTTCATTTCGCCCTGCCCCGCAAAGGTGAGCTGGGTCAAAAACACGGTTGAGGGCGAAAAGAGCCCCGTCGATTACGTCGTTTCGATGAGCGATATGTACTTTAGGGCGCTCGGCGTTATGGGCGAGCAAAGGAACCCGCAGCGCACGAGCGAAACCGGAATGATAGGCATGAGCTGGGCATCGACCGGCGGCGAGTCCTCCGCACTCATGAACGACAGGTACTTGGCAGCGGACGGAATTGAAAACGTGATAAGGGTGTTGGACGAGATAGAGACCGGACATTTCCCGAACTTGGAGTTTGTGGAATTAAACGCCTGCAACGGCGGCTGCGTCGGCGGCGTAATGACGGTTGAAAACCCCTACATAGCGAGGGTCAGGCTGCAAACGCTCAGGAGATACCTGCCCGTGTCGAGAAATCGGCTGCCGATAGACTCCGCAATGAAGGCGGATGAGGTGCCCGATGAACTGTTCACGGTAGAACCCCTGCAATATCGAAACACCCAAATGCTCGATGAGGACAGGGGCGAGTCGATAAGGAAGATGCAGCAGATTGAACAGATTTTGGAGGGGCTTCCCGCCTTGGACTGCGGCTCCTGCGGCGCTCCGTCGTGCCGAGCCTTTGCCGAGGACATAGTCAAGGGCGAGGCGAACGAGATGCAGTGCATAGTCAGGATGAGGGAGCATCTGCAAAAGCTGTTGGATAAGGAGGGCGAGGACAAATGACGGTAGCCGAGCTAATTTCCGCCTGCGAGCTGAACGTTATCCACCTTGCCGATTCAAGCAGGGAGATAAGCGGCGGATACACCGGAGACCTTTTAAGCTGGGTTATGAGCAGGGCAGACGAGGGCGATGCGTGGATAACGATAATGACGAACGGCAACGTTGCGGCGGTCGCTCAGTTGAAGGAGGTGGCGTGCGTGGTGTTTGCAGAGGGCGTACAGCCCGATGAGGACACGCTGCAAAAGGCGAGGCTGCACGACATCAACCTGCTGTCAAGTCCGCATGATAGCTTTGAGCTTTGTGCAAGGATTGCACGGGAGCTGAAATGAGAAGGCTTGCCTGCGATTTGCACGTTCATTCCTGCCTGTCCCCCTGCGGGGACGAGGATATGACCCCTTGCAACATTGCGGGCATGGCGCACCTAAACGGTTTGGACGTTGTGGCGCTCACAGACCACAACAGTTCCAAAAACTGTGCGGCGTTTGAAAAGGCGTGTGCAGAGTATGGGATAATTGCCGTTTCGGGCATGGAACTTACGACCTCGGAGGAGATACACATGGTCTGTCTTTTCGAGGATTCAAAGAGGGCGGAGGCGTTTGAAGAGCGGGTTGACGAGTATAGGACGAGGGTGAAAAACCGCATCGAGATATTCGGAAACCAGCGAATCATGGGCGAAAACGACGAGGTTATCGGGGAATACCCGTTCCTGCTGCCCGTAGCCACGGGGCTAAGCCTTTACGAGGCGGTGGAGCTTTGCAGGAGCATGGGCGGGGTGTGCTATCCGGCACACATCGACCGAGAGTCCAACGGCATAGTTGCAATCTTGGGCAGCATCCCCGCAGAGATAGATTTTCCGGTTGTCGAAATCGTGGGCGACACGGACTGCGACAGAAGGAGGATAGTCTCCTCGGATGCGCACAGGCTTTGGGAGCTGAAGGATTCCGAGAACCTTGTGGAAATTTCGGACGAGGGAGATATAATAACTGCGCTGTTTGCGCACTTGAGAGGTTTATGAAGGAACTGTCGCTGAACATCTTGGATATAGCGCAAAACTCGATAAAGGCGGGCGCAAGCCTTGTCGAGATAGGGATAGAAGAGAGGGGCAGCAGCATAGAGATATGCGTTACCGACAACGGCTGCGGCATGAGCGAGGAGTTTTTAAGGACGGTAACCGACCCGTTCTCAACCTCGAGGACGACCCGCAAGGTGGGCATGGGCTTGCCGCTTTTGAAACTTGCAGCCGAGCAGACCGGAGGCGAGCTTGAAATTTTTTCAAAGGTCGGAGAGGGAACGAAGGTTAAGGCGACCTTTAACAAGGACCACATCGACTGTGCGCCGCTCGGCGATGTGATAGGAACCGTGATAACGCTGATTCAGGGCAGTCCCGATATAGACTTTGATTTTTCGCACAGGACGGACAAGGGCGAGGCTGCGTTGGACACGAGGCTGATGCGCAAGATTTTAGGCGATGAGGTGCCGCTAAACGAGCCGAGCGTTTTGGAATGGGCAAAGGAGTCCTTAGAGGACGAATATTATAATATGAGATGAGGAAAGGAAATTAGGAGCATGAAATCACTGGAAGAACTGAAACAGATTAAAGAACGGATGAAGGACAAGGTGGCCTTGAGAGAGGGCACGGGCGAAACGAGGATAGTTGTCGGCATGGCAACCTGCGGCATAGCTGCGGGCGCAAGGCCGGTACTCAACGCCTTTGTCGAGCAGGTAAGCAAACAAGGCCTGTCGGACGAAGTTACGGTCACGCAGACGGGCTGCATAGGCATGTGCCGCTACGAGCCCATCGTAGAGGTGTTCCAAGGCGACAACCGAGTAACCTACATCAAGGTAACGCCCGAGATGGCGGAGCAAATAGTCCGAGAACACATTAAGGGCGGCAAGCCCATAGTGGAATATACCATCGGTGCAGCCGAGAAATAGCGGAGGAGAAGATATGATTCGCACACACATTTTGATTTGCGCAGGAACGGGATGTTCCTCATCCGGCAGCGTAGCCATCGGAGATGCTCTTGAAGAGCAGCTTGCGTTAAAGGGGCTTTCGGATGAAGTAAAGGTAGTACGCACGGGCTGTTTCGGCCTCTGCGCTTTGGGCCCTGTCATGATAGTCTACCCCGAAGGCACGTTTTACAGCAGGGTAACGATTGACGACGTACCCGAGATTGTCGAAGAGCATATGCTCAAGGGCAGGGTTGTTGACAGGCTCGTCTACAAGGAGCACGAGGGACAGGAATTGCACGAGGTTCCCTCGCTCGGTGAAACGGGCTTCTACAAGACCCAGCTTCGTGTTGCGCTCAGAAACTGCGGCCTAATAAACCCCGAGGAGATTGACGAGTACATAGCCATGGACGGCTACGAGGCGCTCGGCAAGGTTCTGACCACGATGACCCCCGAGGACGTCATCAAGGTTATGAAGGACTCCGGACTTCGAGGCAGAGGCGGCGGCGGCTTCCCGACAGGACTCAAGTGGGAATTTGCAGCCAAGAACAAGGTTCCGCAAAAATACGTCGTCTGCAACGCCGACGAGGGCGACCCCGGCGCATTCATGGACCGTTCCGTCTTGGAGGGCGACCCCCATGCGGTCTTGGAGGCCATGGCGATAGCGGGCTATGCGATAGGCGCTAACAAGGGCTATATCTACGTCAGAGCCGAGTACCCGATAGCGGTAAAGCGTCTCGACATAGCAATAAATCAGGCGAGGGAGTACGGCTTGCTCGGCAAGAACATCTTTGGCACGGGCTTCGACTTCGATATAGAGACAAGGCTCGGCGCGGGCGCATTCGTCTGCGGCGAGGAGACCGCGCTTTTGACCTCGATTGAGGGCAACAGGGGCGAGCCGAAGGCCAAGCCGCCGTTCCCCGCGAACAAGGGCTTGTTTGGGCAACCCACTATAATCAACAACGTCGAAACGCTTGCCAACATCCCGCAGATTATCCTAAAGGGAGCGGAGTGGTTCTCCTCTATGGGAACCGAGAGGAGCAAGGGCACCAAGGTGTTTGCGCTCGGCGGCAAGATAGTCAACACCGGTCTTGTCGAGATTCCGCTCGGCACCACGCTTCGTGAGATTATCTACGACATCGGCGGTGGCATCCCCGGCGGCAAGGCGTTCAAGGCCGTTCAGACCGGCGGCCCCTCCGGCGGCTGCATCCCCGCAAGCCACTTGGACACCCCGATAGACTACGACAACCTGACCGCAATAGGCTCAATGATGGGCAGCGGCGGTATGATAGTAACCGACGAAACCACCTGTATGGTCGACTTTGCAAGGTTCTTCTTGGACTTCACGGTAGATGAGAGCTGCGGCAAGTGCACCCCCTGCAGGATAGGAACGAGACGGCTTTTGGAGATGCTCGACAAGATTACCCACGGCGAGGCCACAATGGAAGATTTGGACAAGATGGAGGAGCTCTGCTACTACATCAAGGCCAACTCCCTCTGCGCCTTGGGTCAGACCGCACCGAACCCGGTGCTGTCCACGCTCCGCTACTTCCGCGAGGAGTACGAGGCGCACGTCAAGGAAAAGCGCTGCCCCGCAGGCGTTTGCAAGCATCTGTTGCACTATGAGATAATTGCGGACAAGTGCAAGGGCTGCACCATCTGCGCAAGGAACTGTCCGGCCAATGCGATAAGCGGCACGGTGAAGAACCCCCATGTCATCGATCAGTCGAAGTGCGTCAAGTGCGGCGTATGTATGGAAAGATGCAAGTTCGATGCAATCGTGAAGAAGTAAGGAGGCAAGCATGGAAACGATTAAAATGAAGATAAACGACATAGAAGTCGAAGTCCCCGCAAACTACACCGTCCTGCAGGCGGCTGAAAAAGCGGGCGTCAGAATCCCGACCCTGTGCTATTTGAAGGACGTCAACGCAATCGGCGCCTGCCGCATGTGCGTTGTCGAGGTCAAGGGCGCAAGAAGCAACCCCGCAGCCTGCATTCAAGCGGTCGCCGAGGGCATGGAGGTTCAGACCAACACCCCTGCGCTTCGCAAGTCGAGAAAGATGACCTTGGAGCTGATTCTCTCGAATCATCGCATGGACTGCTTGGGCTGCGTAAGAAGCAACAGCTGCGAGCTTCAAACCCTCGCTCAGGAATACGACGTAGACCCGCATAAGTTCGAGCCGAAAACTCCGTTGCAGCCCGACGTCGACGATTCCGCAGTACACCTCATCCGAGACAACTCCAAGTGCATCCTCTGCAGAAGGTGCATGGCGGTCTGCAAGTTCAACCAGCACTGTGCCGTCATAGGCGCCAATGCGAGGGGCTTTAAGACCCATATCAGCAGCCCCTTTGAGATGCCGCTTTCAGAGACCTCCTGCGTAAACTGCGGTCAGTGCATAGCAGTCTGCCCGACCGGTGCGCTCACCGAGCGTGACGACACCGACAAGGTTTGGAAGGCGCTCGAGGATCCCACCAAGCACGTCGTCGTAGGCCCCGCCCCCTCGGTAAGAGTACAGCTCGGCGAGTGCTTCGGAATGCCCATTGGCACAAACGTCGAGGGCAAGATGATAGCGGCCCTGCGTAGATTAGGCTTCGATAAGGTGTTCGACGTGGACACCGCCGCCGACCTTACGATAATGGAAGAGGGCACCGAGCTTTTGCACAGGCTCAACAACGGCGGCAAGCTGCCTATGATTACCTCCTGCTCCCCGGGCTGGATAAAGTTCTGCGAGCATTACTATCCCGAGTTCATCGACAACCTCTCAAGCTGCAAGTCCCCGCAGCAGATGTACGGCGCAATGATAAAGACCTATTACGCCGAGAAGATGGGCATAGACCCCAAGGACATATTTGTGGTCTCCATCATGCCCTGCACCGCCAAGAAGTTCGAGGTCAAGCGCCCCGAAATGACGGCAGCGGGCGTGCCCGACGTCGACGTTTCGCTGACTACAAGGGAGCTTGCCTCCATGATTAAGCGTGCCGGCATCGTGTTCTCCGAGCTGCCCGATGAGCTTTGTGACCCCGCCTTCGGCATAGCCTCCGGCGCAGGCCACATCTTCGGCGCAACCGGCGGCGTTATGGAAGCAGCCCTGCGCACCGTCTATGAGGTAGTCACGGGCAAGACCCTCGAAAAGCCCGACTTCGTCGATGTCAGAGGAATCGAGGGCATCAAGGAAGCCGAGTACGACCTCAACGGAACCACCGTAAGAGTAGCAGTAACCTCCGGTCTTGAAAACGCCTCAAAGCTCCTCGACATGGTCAAAAACGGCGAGAAGGAATATCACTTCATCGAGGTCATGGCGTGCCCCGGCGGCTGCGTAAACGGCGGCGGCCAGCCGATTCAGCCCGGCTATGTGCGCAACTTCACCGACCTTAGGGTCGAGCGTGCAAAGGGCCTGTATCGCGAGGATGCGGCAATGGAGCTTAGAAAGAGCCACGAAAACCCCGTCATAAAGGAACTCTACGAGTACCTCGGCGAACCCGGCGGCAAAAAGGCGCATCACATCCTGCACACCCACTACACCCCGAGAGGGCTGTAAAGCGAATAGTCACAATAATCCGCCCCGATTCGGGGCGGGTTTTTGATTAGGGGACGGGGTACCGTCCTTTTCTTTACGGGAAGAAAAGGACCAAAAGAACCCGTAAAAGAGCAAGGAAATAAATCTTAGTATGCAACTAAATTAAAATCCCACTCGCCATTTTGCCACATGTCCGTGGCAAAATGGCACACTCAAACAACACCATATAAATTATAATATTATTTCTTTTACGCTTTTCTTTGCTTCTTTCTTTTCTCGCGAAAAGAAAGAAGGGTCCCCCCAATCGTCCCCCCAACCATACCCCCAAGTCCAAACCGAAGGAACATCACCGCATCAACAACCTTATCGCCACAACAATAAGCCCAACCGCAGCCATTGCAAAGAAGGCCCAGCAGGGCAGGCAGCACAAAAGCACGACGGTGGCTATAACGATAAGGCCCATGCCCACGAGGGCGCGGGAATTGCAACGGCGCAGCTTTTTCATGGTAAATCTCCTAAAACATGTCATACACCATGATACGCAGCATGAACAAAAGGGGTGACAAGTCGAATACAATAGAGCAGTTTGAACATATTAGGAGGCAGTTTATGCAGTCCACACTTTTAACATTGGATTCAGTGAGCCTCTCGTATCACACCAAGCAGGGTGAAACGGAGGCCCTTTCAAACCTGTCCTTCTCCGTGGAGGAGGGTGAGTTTTTGGCGCTCGTAGGTCCATCGGGCTGCGGAAAGACGACGGCGCTTTCAATAATCATGGGCTTGATAAAACCTTCATCGGGCAGCGTAGCGATGCTGGGCGAGCGGAGGGATATGGGATATATGCTGCAGCGAGACCACCTTTTGGACTGGCGCACGGTAGAGAAGAACGTGCTGTTGTCGTTAGAGGTTCGGCACCTTTTGAACGAGGAGACAAAGAGAAAGGCACTGGAGCTTTTGGACACCTACGGACTTGGAGAATTTAGGGAGGCAAAGCCCCATGCACTGTCCGGCGGGATGCGGCAGAAGGTGGCGCTTATTCGAACGCTTGCAACCGACCCGCAACTTTTGCTCTTGGATGAGCCATTCTCCGCATTGGACTATCAGACACGGCTTAGGATAGCTGACGAGGTCTACCGCATCATCAAGAGGGAGAAAAAGACGGCAATCCTCGTCACGCACGACATATCCGAGGCGGTTTCGATGGCTGACAGGATATTGGTGTTCTCCAAACGCCCCTCGCACATCAAATGCAGCTTTACGATAGACATAGACAAGGACCTATCGCCGCTTCAGCGGAGGAACGACCCCAAGTTTTTCACCTATTTTCACCGCGTGTGGGAGGAGCTGGACACATGAAAGAAGAAATTTCCGCCCTCCACGCAGGGTATATAAGGAGGCTGAAACGGCACGAGCGCTTCGTCCGCTTTATGCGGGTGTTCGTGTTGGTGTTCGTCCTCGGCGTGTGGGAAGTAGGCGCAAGGGTGGGCTGGTTCGACCCGTTCATAATGTCAAGCCCCACAAGGGTGATAGAGACAATAATCAGGCTTTACAACGAGGGAAACTTGTGGATTCACATAGGAACCACGCTCTTTGAGACCGTCATGGGCTTTATCTTGGGCACGGGCATAGGCATATTCATTGCGATTCTGCTGTGGTGGCTCCCAACCTTGGAGCGCATCTTAGACCCATATCTGGTGGTGCTAAACGCCCTGCCAAAGATAGCCTTAGGGCCCATTCTGATAGTCTGGATAGGCGCAGGCACGGCGTCGATTATTGTCATGGCGGTGCTTATCTCATTCGTTGTAACGACGGTTTCGGTGCTGTCGGGCTTTATGGAAACGACCGAGGAAAAGCAGCTTTTAATGAAAACCCTCGGCGCAAACAAGTGGCAGATATTTCAAAAAGTCGTGCTGCCCGCAAGCATACCGAACATGATTTCGGCGCTTAAAATATCGGTTGGAATGAGCTGGGTCGGCGTTATAGTCGGGGAATACCTCGTCAGCAAGGCGGGCTTAGGCTATCTTATAGTCTACGGCGGTCAGGTTTTCAAGCTGGACTTGGTCATGGCAAGCATAGTGGTTTTGTGCGTGCTCGCCGCCGGTATGTATTATGCGGTTGCCCTGCTTGAAAGCAGGGTCAAAAGGTAGCTTACAGGTTTATTGGATAGGGCGGATCGCAGTCGGGGTCGGGATGCTGCTCCTTTTCGAGCTTCTCCTGCCTCGCCCGTTCCGCTCCCTCCTCGTCGTAGGTAGGAACAAGGCTCTCCAAAAGCCTGCCCTTTTCCTTGCGGCGGGCTTGGAAAAAGCCTATCACCGAGAACAGCAGGGCGCCCACGAAGTTGACGAACAAGTCCTCCATAGTGTCGATAAGCCCAATGTCGAGATAGCCGCCAAGCCCCAAGCTCTCGCCGTTCACGGCAACGTCGGTGATGCCCGAAATAACTATGGGAATGTTGCTCATGGTCTCGTCGAGCGTAACCGAGGATATGGTGTTTATCACGGTGTCCTTCTGCATATCGATAAGCAGCAGGCGGTCGGCAGCGTACTCAAAAAACTCCCACAGCACGCTTATCGTCATCGAAAAGCAGAAGCCTACGAGCGCCAAAAAGAAGGGGGAGAGGGTAAAGCGAATCCTGTTGTTGCGATTCAGAATGTCCACAAGCGCATAGCCAAAGGCAGCCCAGATAAAGCCCGAGGTCGTGTGCAAAATAGTATCCCAGTAGGAAACCCGCACAAAGAGGCTCTGCAGCTCGCCCAAGATTTCCGCACAGAAGATAAAGACTAAAATTATAATTTCCAAAAAGGTTGGCAGCTCGATAAACAGCTTCTTTTGAATGATGGTAGGCAGCGTAAACAGCACCAAAACAAGAACGCAGGTAAACACCCGCTCCCAGTCCCTGTCAACGGCTGCAAGCACCAAAACCGCAATGACAAACAAACGCAAAACAAAGTACACGATGGAAACGGCCTTGTTTTGCTTGATATATTCCTTTACTTCGCTTCTCGCCTTATTCGCCCTTTTATTTCTCACAAGGCTATTATACCACGCCCCGCCCCCAAAACCAACATATTTTCAAACATCCTTCCCCCAATTTTCAACCGCCCCTTAAATCTCAATCATCCCGTTCCGTTTCGATAAATCTAATCAGCTCATGCGGCGGAAGCTGCAGCGCATGGGCGAGCTTCCATATGGTTTCAAGGTTGGGCTGCTTGCTGCCGGTTTCGATCATAGCCAAGTGGCTGCGCGCAATACCCGCAAGCCCGCTGCAAACCTCCTGCGACAGCCCCCTTTCACTCCTCAATTTTCTAATAACCCGCCCAACGGCGCCTCTATCGAATTCCATATCAAACCTCTACCTAAAATAGTAGCAAATAGTTCCCTTAAAATTGTCTACGATGGTTGACAATTCTAATCCAATACTATATAATGTAATATATCCGTTTTGCCACTCACCCACGGCACTCCAATCTTGGCAGTGAATGGCAAATTCGATATCACAAAAATTGAGGGAGGAAATCTTATGAAAAAACTATTAGCAATCTTTTTGGCGTTCCTGTTTGTGGCAATATTATTGCCCGTTCCAACGGAAACACAGGCAGCAAGTTATGTGGATGAAATTAAGGAGTTGATTCAAAATAAGGCTAAACCCGGGTACAGAATTACTTTGAACAACTTCAACTCAAGTGGTTCATTAGGGGTAGCTCATGCAATGATGTTTGTAAGTTGTGATTCTAACGGTGTGAGAGTATTAGAGGCAAATGGAGGTGTGACCGATTCAACTAAAGTAAGCAATCTGGCTTATCGAACATATTCATATTCCGCTTTCACATCATATGATGATGTAGCATGTGAAAAGCCCAAAAACTTTAATGCTTCAAACACATCAGATTATTTACAGTATTACCAGAATATATATAGTATTTTCTGCGATTGGGCAAGAGTAAATGGACATTCCCCGAGCAACCCATACTTTACGAGAACAGGAACATATTGCAAACATTCTCAATATTCAACTTGTAATGACTGTTGCGCCCCTTACATTGCAACTGCTCTAAGAAATGCAGGATACATTTTAGGCAATATTACTTCCTCGTTCACATGGCAATCTTGGACTTGTTATGGATTTACAAATTTTGCGTTAACATATATCTTTGGTTCGGCAAGCTGCACAATAGACGGTAGAGTGCAGAAAACCACCACCGCCCCCACCTTTACAATTACACCGGCGAGCAATATAACGCAGACCGATGCAAAGATTTACGCAAGCGTTAATAATCCAAGCCGAATCAGGCTGGTTAAGGCGGGATTCTGCTTAAGCACCTCGCCTAAGCCCAAGACAACCACTTTCATAGAAACGGTAACCAGTGGCTATGAGACCGCTAATCCGTTGCCTGTCTACTATGACCATGTCAGCGATTATGCAACGCTGCAGCCGGGCACGACATATTATTACAACTTCTTCGTCGTGGATTCGAACGGAAAGTATTATTATTGCAGCGATCAAGACAATACGAATTACAGCTTTACGACATTGCCCGTGAAGGTAACCTCTGTAACCGTCAGCCCTGCAAATGTTTCGCTGTATATTGGCGAGGCGACTACTCTATCGGTTTCGGTTTCTCCATCCAATGCTACGGATAAGACGGTTACATGGGCAAGCGATAATGCATCGGTGGCAACAGTAAATCAAAATGGTCGTGTTACGGCTGTGGCGGCAGGAACGACTTATATTCGCGCTACAGCAAAGGATGGGTCCGGCAAATACGGGAGTGCAAAAATCACGGTGTTGACGCCGACACCGGCGCCCACAACACCGCCGCCGACGCAACCGAGCGATCAAGAGGTATATTTAGTTGGGCAAGTCGGCTATGAGCCGGAGTTTGACTATGACGAGGACGGGAACCTTCTGTTCGATATATATCTCGGAGGACTGAAAGAAGGCGACTATATCAGTTCCATAGAATGTCGGGCAAGCTGGGATACGAGCAAATTGCAGCTTACGGGATATAATCACTATTCATTTGCTACATCCGTGGACCCCAATATTATTCCAGCTGTAGGCTCATACGCTGATGAGGGTTGGCTTGCTTTTGCGTGCGCCGGAAGCTCGGGCATGAGCCTTTCGAACGAAAGCGGGTTGATTCTTACCTTGAAATTCAAGGTGAATCAGTCGCTGCCGATTGGAGAACAGATTTGGATTGAACTTTCTAATTTCAAAATCACCTTGGCCGATGCATATAACATCCCTATTTCTTCGGAGTCTTATACCACGGCGGTCTGCGACGGCTTAATTGTTCGCGAAACCACCGACTATGAAATTCTGGTCGACTATTATAACAACGAGACTATAATCACAAGATACTTAGGTTCGGGCGGCGATGTTGTCATCCCCTCAACCCTCTGCGGGCTTCCGGTGACAGGTATAGACGATTGGGCATTTCAACAATGCTATACGATTACCTCAATAACTATTCCCGCAAGCGTGACCTCCATCGACGGCGATGCGTTCTATTATTGTACTTCGCTAACTTCCTTCAATGTGTCCGGCGCAAACCCGAATTTTAGGGCTGTAAACGGGGTTCTGTTTACGAAGGATTTCGAAACCTTAGTCAAATATCCTCTCGGAAGAACAGCCTCAACCTATAGCGTTCCTGACGGAACAAAAAACATATTCTATTCGTCGTTTGAAGGCTGCCCATGGCTAACATCTGTCAGCCTTCCCAACGGTATAATGGGTATTGGCTCATGGGCGTTCTGCGAATGTACGGCATTGGAGTCAATTACTATTCCTTATAGCGTGTCAACTATTGAGGGCAGTGCATTTTTAGGATGCACCTCGTTATCCTCCGTTGTATTCGATGGCGCACCGCCGAGTGTTTTCGAAAGCTACGTGTTCCATACTTACGATGCAGCATCTCAAACGTACATCCCTCTTGACGTTACCCTCTATTACTATCCCGAATATGCCAAGCAATGGGCGCCGAACGGGGAAACGACTTGGCATGGCTATGCTATAAGGGAAATTCAACAGCAACGTGTGGACTACTTTACGATAACCAATGCGGACGGAAGCACCGATAGGCAGTATGTGCGTTTTACCTACGGCGGGGGCGTGGAATATGAGTATGATTGCATCACCAACCTTCCCCCGAACACGACGGCCGAACAGCTTGCGCGCTTGCTCGGCGCAAACGTAGGCGAACTTTCGGGCAAGCTCAAAACCGGCGACACCGTCGTTGTGGACGGCGAGCATTTTAGGGTAATCATCATGGGCGACGTCACCTGCGACGGAGAAACGGACTCCAAGGATGCCGCCGAGCTGCTCCGTGCGGTAGTCAAACTTACAGCTCTGAACGAGCTTCAAGCCAATGCCGCAAATACAAGCTTTGGTTCGACCTACACCTCCTCCGACGCTGCAGCCATACTGCGCTTTGTAGTCAAACTTCAAGCCACGGTGGGCAAGACGAATTAAATTATAGGAACATATTTGCAGAGAACGGCGAGCTTATCCCCTCCGTTATTCTTTTAATTTGCCCATACGCATTACCAAGAAGCAAAATACAAAAAAAGCCATTTTAACAAATTAAAATATTTCAGTGAATTTTCACTTTTTTCAGTTGACGGACTGAATTTTTGGGTATATTATCGCTGTGAGAAGGATAAACGAACGAAAAGGAGCGGCTTTTGAGCATGAAAACGAATAGAGTAGAATTTAAGGTTCAGTTCACGAACGATCTCTATAAGGAGGTCATAGCCTTTGCCAATTCCGACGGCGGGGAAATCTATGTCGGGATTGACGATGACGGAAGGGTTGTGGGGCTGCCCGATGTAAATTCAGAGCATATGAAGATAACCAATGGGCTTAGGGACGCCATTGCACCCGATGTGACGATGTTTATAAAAACCACGGTGCGGGAAGATAAGGTTGTGCATATTTCAATCGGGGAGGGGACGAACAAGCCGTATTATCTCAAGTCCAAGGGCTTAAAGCCGAGCGGCGTTTTCGTTCGTCAGGGCACCTCTTGCGCCCCGGCATCGGTCGAGCAAATACGCCGAATGATTAAGGACAGCGACGGCGACGTATATGAAGAGAATCGTTCGATGAATCAAGCACTGAATTTTGAAGATGCTTCGGCATTTTTTAAGCGCTACAACGTGGAGTTTAGCGAGGAAAAATATGCCGCCCTTGGCATCTGCCGACCGTCCGACAGGCTGTACACCAACCTTGCTGCAATCCTCTCCGACGAGTGCCCCTACACCGTCAAAGTGGCTGTGTTTGCCGATGACAACAACACCGCAATAAAGGATCTAAAGGAGTTTTCGGGCTCGGTTTTTCGTCAGCTCGGTGATTCGTTCAGCTATTTAATGCTCTGCAACAAGGTTGCCGCCACATTTAGGGGACTTGAGCGCATCGAAAGGGCGGATTATCCCGAGGAGGCGATTCGCGAGGCGCTGCTAAATGCCATTGTGCATAGGGATTACAGCTTCAGCGGAAGCATCATAATAAACGTGAACGAGAGCCAAATGGAATTTGTTTCAATCGGCGGGTTGCTGCAAGGGTTGACGCCCGAGGATATTCGAAGCGGAATATCGCAGCCCCGAAACAAAAAACTTGCAGCCGTGTTCCACCGCTTGCGCTTGATCGAGTCCTACGGCACGGGGATTCGCAAGATTTTCAATCTCTATTCCGACTGTGCAGCGCAACCCCGAATTGAGGTTACGCCGAACACATTCAAAATTGTGCTTCCGAATATGAATGCAACAAAACTTTCGATAAAGGAAAGTGAACCCGTTGAACAGCTAAGCCCGCAAAAGAAGGCAATTTTACGGTTTATCGAAGAAAACGGCAAGATTACCGAGCAGCAGGTTCAGTCCCTGTTGAAAATTAAACAGACCCGCGCCTATACGCTGATGAATGAATTGAAAAAATCGGGTTTAATTTCGGACGTAGGGCGGGGCGCCGACAAGTTCTTCATCAAAAAGAAATAGCGGGAAGCAGCACTTGCTTGCTTTGCCGCCTTGCAAGTGCTATAATGTGAGCGAATTCTACGAACGAGGGAGAATATGGATAAAATCATTGAGGTTAAGGGCTTGAAAAAGAGCTACGGCTCGGTTCATGCGGTCAAGGGAATAGATTTTTATGTCGAGAGGGGCAAGATGTTCGCATTCTTGGGCCCCAACGGTGCGGGAAAGTCCACGACTATCGACATCATATGCACCTTTTTGAAGGCGGACGAGGGCGAGGTTACGGTTGACGGCAAGAGCCTTGGCAGGGACGACGCCGAGATAAGAAAGGTCATCGGAGCCGTGTTTCAAGACGGGCTTTTGGACGAGCTTTTGACCGTGGAGGACAACCTGAAAACTCGCGGCGGGCTGCACGGCTTAAAGGGCGCAAAGCTCAAGGAGGCGGCAATGCGGGCAGCGACGCTTGCGGGCGTTACCGAGCTTTTGAAAAGACCCTACGGCAAGCTGTCGGGCGGCCAGCGCAGGCGTTGCGATATAGCAAGGGCGCTGATAAACACGCCCAAGGTGCTGTTTTTGGATGAGCCCACGACGGGCCTCGACCCGCAGACAAGAAAGGCGGTCTGGGAAACCATAGACAGAATCCGCAAGGACGAGGACGTCACGGTCTTTATGACCACGCACTACATGGAGGAGGCTGCAAGCGCCGACTACGTTATCATCATCGACGACGGGCTGATTGCCGCCAAGGGCACGCCCTCACACCTCCGTGAAACCTATTCGAGCGATAAGCTGATTTTAGCGGTGAACGACGGGGAAAAGGTCAAGGAAATCTTAAACGAAGGGCAGCTCAAGCATGAAGCCACGGCGGACACGATAAGCGTTCGCTTGGATTCGACCATGGACGCATTGCCGATAATAGAGGCTTGCAAGGAGCATATCTACGGCTTTGAGGTAGTCAAGGGCACAATGGACGACGCCTTCCTTGCAATTACCGGAAAGGAGATAAGGGAATGATAGGCTTTACCATAAGAAATCTAAAGGTGTTTTTCAAGGATAAGGCATCGGTGTTCTTCTCGCTTTTGGCGGTGTTCATCATCATAGCCCTCTACGCCCTCTTTCTCGGTGACGTATGGGTGAGCGACTTTGAGGAGATTCCCAACGCCCGCTATCTCATGGACAGCTGGATAATCGCAGGCCTGCTCGCCGTAACCTCGGTAACCACTACGATGGGCGCCTTCGGCAGTATGCTCGACGATAAGCGGCGCAAGATAATCAAGGACTTCGTAGCCTCCCCCATATCCAACACGAGCATCACGGCGGGCTATATCGTAAGCTCCATTATAATCGGAATCATCATGAGCATAGTCACGCTGATATTGGGCGAGCTATACATCCTTGCTAACGGCGGAACCCTGCTCTCGGCAGGTGCGCTTGTAAAGACCCTGCTGTTGATAGTGCTTGCAACCGTTTCCAACTCGACGATAATCCTCTTTTTGGTCTCGCTGTTTGCAAGCCCGCACGCCTTTGCCACCGCCAGCACGATAATCGGAACGCTCATAGGCTTTTTAACCGGCATCTACCTGCCCATAGGCACCCTCCCCAACGCAGTGCAGTGGATAGTAAAATGCTTCCCGCCCTCCCATGCCGCGGTGCTATTCCGTCAGGTCATGATGGCGGATGCGATGGAAACCGCCTTCTCGGGCGTCCCCGCCGCATACGTGAACGAGATCCATGAGCTGCTCGGCATAAAATTCAACTACGGCGGCTCAACCCTCAGCCCCATGGGCAGCATAGCCATCCTCATAGGCTCCGCCATCCTCTTCTTCGGACTGTCGGTGCTTGCGATGTCACGCAAAAAACGATAGAATCTTATTTATATTTATTATACTTTTCTTTTATGGAAAGAAAAGTATCAAAAGAAACCATATAAGGGGAAGAAACTGATTTACAACACGCAACTTGAACGCCCCGATTTGCCATGAACATATGGCAAATCGGGAGTTTGTGCGCCCGACATGGGCAATAACTTGGCGGTGAAAGT
>JAUNBP010000056.1 GCA_030526995.1 Clostridia bacterium | reverse complement strand
AGGCGAAGGTGTAGTTAGGCAATGTGTACTCAAACGCAACTCTCTAAAGGTTTGATGAAGCACACTACGAAGTCAGGAGGAATATCCGCAAACTTGTTTATGTAAACCGTGGGGAACAATGCGGCGGCGGAGGTTGGCATCTCATAGCCTCCCGCCGCCGCAGAACTTAATGATAGTGCATTGCTGCACACAGCACCTTGTACCACAGGGCACTTTCTCTTGCCGCAAGCGGCAATTCACCTTGGATAAACAACTTTTTCTATTTTCTGTTCCAAGTAATCGGTCACGCAAATGTGTGGCCGATTACTTCACTCCTCCATCTTTGCCACGACTATGAATTTGCCGGGGGCGGTGCCGCTGTAGCGGAAGGGATAACAGGTGACGAGTACGAGGGTTTTGCCCGATGTTGCGGGGAGGGTCCAGTCGGAGGAGCTTTCGAAGATGGTTATGTCGGTTACGGTGTAGGTGAAGGTTGCTCCGTCGGGCATGGTGAGGGTTATGACGTCGCCTATTTGTGCGTCCTCCAATACTTTTAGATGGTTGCGGTTGCGGTGTCCGTAGACGGCGCACGTTCCCTCCGTCCCCGGCAGAGCCGAGGACGGGAGGAAGCCCGGTGACTTTTTCAGTGTTTCTTCGTCTACTCCGTAGTTTACGGTGATATTCGTCCCGTCAATCGTGAGCGTGAAAAAGCCCTCATACGTTGTTGGATTAGCAGGCGCAACGGTTGAAATTGGAGTTTCCACAGGCAGAGCCGTGGTTTTAGTTTGTTGCGAGGGTTTCGGTGTTTGCATGAGTAGCGGAGTTTGCGAAGGTGAGGGGATTGGCGGACTGATGTAAATAGTCTCGTGCAATATGGGTGTTGGAGTTTCGGTATTGGGTTCGGGTACTGTGGTAGGCTTATCGGACAACGCAAGAACGGTGGCGATAAGAACTATTGCCACCGCGCCGAGAATGAGGAGAATTGGTTTTTGTGCGGTTGAGAGTTTTTTCATTTATGTCGGTTCCTTTCGTGGTTTAGGTTGTCGGTCTGCCGAAGCAGACCCATTTCCATTTGGCTGTGTCTATGCCCCAATGTTTTCTAATCTGCACGGAGTTTTTGCCGCCCGTGCTGTCTATTAAAAACTCATCGTTTATATAGATTGCCACGTGATGAATGTGCATCCAGCGCTTGCACTTGCCGCTGCCGCATCTGCCCGTATCACCGCAGTAATCGGAGCCTCGCGACGGGTCATATCGGGCGAAAAAGATTAGATCGCCCGCTTGCAGCTGCGACGGGTCGGTAAACAGTACGCCCATCTCCTCGCATTTCTTTGCCATATAGACGGACGAAAGCCCGTTCATCGAAGTAAGACCGCAATCACTGTACGCCGTTCTTGCGAGCTTGGAACAGTCCATGGAGGAATAGCTGCGCCCTATATACTTCTTTGCAGCTTCAACAATCTGCGCTCCGAGTTCATTTGGCGGCAGATCGGGGTTTATATCCAAACCAAAGCCGTATTCGCCTCCGTCGCCTACGACGTCGCCGCATAATTCGGCAAACATCGGATAGTAGTCGGGAAGCATGATTTCATACAGCATTTCACGCTGACTTTCGTCGAAGGCGTAGAGATTGGCTCCCTCTTGGTAGTCCTTGCTTATTACTTCAACATTGATATAGAGCGTGGTTACTGAATGGGTTACCGGTTCTCCGTTTTCGTCGAGTACGACTGAGCCGTATTCGTCAACCTCCGTTTCCTCCACGGTCTCCGTTTCCGTAGTAACCGAAAAGCTGTTCATATCATAGAAAACCTTTCGGAGTTTTTTAATGTTCTCGGGAGTTACCGTAACGACTTCCGAAGCATCTTCCGCTGTGGTGGCGTAAACGGAATACACGCCGAGTACATCGACCCAATTTGATACGGAGCTGTTTTCATCCTCCATATCACCGCTAAACAACACCTCTATAACATCGGCATCGCTGTTTTCAGAAAGGGCGTCAATCTCCTCCTGTATAGATGCGGTGAACTCATCGTCTATTTCAGCTATAGCGTCGGTCATGGGCGTACCGTCCGAACTTTCATTGGACGAAAATATGCCGAAGCACAAAGAAATTACCGCCGCAATAAGCGCAACAATAACGATTATAAGGACTGCAACCCAGCCCCCTGCTGCTATTGCGGCAACGAGTGCCTTGACCGCCGCAACAATGGCCTTGATAATAACTGCAACGGCCTTTGCCGCAGCCTTAGCCGCAGCAGCTGCCGCCTTTGCCGCAACCTTAGCGGCTTTCGCCGCTGTCTGTGCTGCCTTTGCTGCCGCCTGTGCCGCCTTTTGGGAGAGCTTGGCTGCCGCCTCTGCGGTCTTTACGGCAGCCTTTTCCGCAGTTTTTACCGAGCGTTGAGCAACCTTTATGCTCTGTTGCGAGGTCTTGACGGTTGTGCGCGCAGAAGTCTTGATTGTGCGCTTGGCGTTAGCCGCCGTTCTCTGCGATGTTCGTGCCGCCTGTTGCGCCGACCTTGCAGCTCGTTGGGAGTTGCGTGCCGTTTGACGGGAATGCTGTGCGTTTTGTATAGCGAGCTTCTTCCCTGCTCTGTGAGTATTGGCTTGATTGGATGAATTGCCGCTTGATTGGCCACTGTTTCCGCCCGTGGCGGAGTGTGAGCTTGTATTGACATCGCTCCTTTGTCGTATGGCTTCCTTTCCCTTTTGAAGAACTTTTCTGCCCTGATAGCCTGCCTCATCTGCGGTGTAGTGTAGAGCTTCCTCCGTTGTCCATTCAATTCAGGTCTCGGCATATTGTGTAGGATTCTCTTCCTGCGATGATTGTAACTCGGCTGTATCCCTTGTTTCCATAACCATCTTGCGGGTAAGCTCCTTGGGTGCCCTTGCCGCATTTGTCAAGGTGCGGGGCGTATTATCCGTTGAGCGTGTTTTAACATCTTTCAACTTTGCTTCTCCTTTCCTGTGAGATATGTAATAGGGCAATCAAAAAAGCGATTGCCCCGATTGGTTAGCCGAGTATCTCCTGTATCTCACGGTTGATTTTTACTTCCAATTCGGTTTCCCTCCAATCTTTTTACATTGAAAAAGGCACCCGCTTTCGGATGCCTTGCTTTGGTTTGTTTTATTTAATTTCCTTTTCGTCTTTATTCCTAACGACAGGTGCTTGCCTTATCTTTTTTCAGCCTCATGTGCTGTTTGCATCGGAACCGATAGTTTACCTTATAAGAGCTTTCAGCGATGAAATCAGGTACAGCGGGATGTTCAATATCTCCTTGCCGCCGATTTCGCTTTTCATAGAGGTCTTGACGGCTTTTTCAGGCTCATATTTTTTCCTGTATTCCGCAAGGGAGCGTGCCTTTACGTTTCGCTCGGATTTTACCTCGATCGGTACTATTTCGGTGCCGCATTGAATGATGAAATCCACCTCCGCCGTGTTGCCGCTTGACCAATAATATGCCGTGTTGTCAACGGACTTTATTAACTCGCAAAGGACATAGTTCTCGGTCATGGAGCCCTTGAACTCGCGATAATGCGGAGTAGCATTCAGCACTACCTCATATGGGAGCTTTGAGAGCTTTCTAAGGATTCCCACATCCGCCATGTACAGCTTGAACGCCGTATCATCCGCATATGAGGAAAGCGGCATGAACGGCTTTTCGATGCGGCGCACCTTATACACCAGCCCTGCGCCTATCAGCCACTCCAATGCGTCCTCCAAATCCTTTGAACGCCAGCCCTTTTTGACATGGCTGAAAATGAACTTCGTATTTTCCTTTGCAAGCTGTTCGGGAATAGAGCGCCAAATGGCGGACAGCTTTGGAAAATCCTTTGCCGGGGCGTGCTTTGCAAAATCCAGCTCGTAGCTGTTTATAATGGCCTGTTGTACGCCTTCCACCTGTTCCATATTATGCGTTCTGCACCATGTTTCCACCGCCTCCGGCATACCGCCCGTTATATAATACTGCCGCAAAAAGGTAGAAAGCCGTTCTGCAATCGGTTCGGGCAAGGTCGTTCCTTGTTTGAAACCGTCCAAAAAGTCCGCAAGATTTTCGGGCCCTGAAGCCCTTAGAAACTCGGAGAAGCTCATCGGATATAGCGTAAGGAACTCCACCTTGCCGACGGGAAACGAAAGCTGCTTGTTGAGCGCAATGCCCAAAAGCGAGCCTGCGCAAACGATGTGATATTCCGGCGCATTCTCGCAAAAATACTTCATCGCTGTAATTGCTCTGCCGCATTCCTGTATCTCGTCAAGGATGATGAGCGTGCCTTCCTTGCGAATCGTTTTGCCGAACACAAGCCCAAGCTCGAACAGAATCCTGTTCGTGTCATAATCCGTTTCAAAAACCGCTTTCAACGACTCGTTTTCCTCGAAGTTAAAGTATGCGACATCGTCATAATACCGCTTCCCAAACTCCTTGAGCAAATAGGTTTTCCCGCATTGCCTCACGCCTTTGAGTATAAGCGGCTTGCGCCCCTGCTTGTCCTTCCATTGAACAAGGTCTGAAATTAGTGTTCTTTCCATGCAAGATTCTCCTTTTATATCCACCTGTTTTGCGATTATCTTCTGCATTTTCCACACTTATTATACTTCATCGAGGGCGAATCGTCAAGCAAATTGCAAATTAATTATCTTTTAGTCACATATCTTATGCCCTGTGGTCTTATTGTCCTAAATGCTAAGCTTTAAGTGCCGTAACGGGCACAACGAATACGCCGTCGCTCCGTTGATATGCGGCATTGCTTAATCCGCAGATAACGCACAGCACTTTGGGAGGTTTGCCCCCGTTTTTGGCAATCTCATTTTTCACAGAGAGCAAGGACTGTGCGGCGGCTTCAATTTCATTTGCGCCGAGTTTAATCTCAAAGGCGCACCATTCTCCGTTATCAAGCTCTATCACGGCATCTATCTCCCTGTTGTTGTAGTCCTGATAATGATACAGCTTGCCTCCGAAGGTTTCGGCATATATCCTTAAATCCCTCTCGCAGAGCGACTCAAACATAAAGCCCATCGTGTTGAGGTCGGCAATCAGCCCGTCTGCGGACAGATTCAATATTGCACAAGCCAAAGACGGGTCGGCAAAGTGCCGCTTTTCTGCTTGCTTGATTCGCACGGAGGAGCGTATGCTTGGTGCAAAAGGCTCCTGATTGCATAGCAGGAACCGGCAAGCGAATATGTTTAGATATGTTGTTACGGTATCGTCATCAATGTCCTCGTCATCCTTCGCCTTGATATCGGCTTTCAGCCGCTTATTCGTGGCGGTCGTGCTCTCGTTTCGCGCCAGTGAGCGCAGAAGCAGGCGCATCTTTGCGATGTTCCTTTTGCAGCCGTCAATACGAGGCGCATCATCTTCAATTACCGCATGAAGGTACTCCTTAGGTAGCAGTCCCGCATCCTCCGGAGGCACTGAAAGGTTGCCCGGCCAGCCCCCTCGGATTATGAGCTGCGCTATGCTCTTTAGGCTTACTTCTCCCGTCATAACGGAAGGCGCTTCGCCGTTGCACAAGTCCTGCAGCGACACCTTGCCACTCGAATCTTGGGATTCAAACAGCGACATGGGATACATGCGGAGTCTTCCAATCCTCCCTGCCCCACTGTGAAGCACTCCCTTATAATTTGGAGCTGACGAGCCGGTCATGATAAACTGTCCCTTCTTTGCACGTTTATCCGCTTCCGCTCTTACCGCATCCCAAAGCTGTGGAACCTCCTGCCATTCGTCCAGCAACCTCGGCGTTTCCCCCTCCAAAACAATGGACGGCGCCATCTCTGCCAAACGCTTGTTTTGGAAGTTGCCTTCCGCAGCACCGACAAGGAACTCGCTCCTGCTGTGATACGAAGACGTCCATGTCTTGCCGCACCATTTGGGGCCTTCAATGCACACGGCGCCGAACACCCGAAGATAGCGCTCCACCATCGGATCAATCAGTCTTGGCATATACTCACTTTTAATCATCTTGCACCTCCTACACATAGTATAAGCTATTCTGTTGGATTTTACAAGCATATTCGGTTAAATTCTGAAAATAAATTCGGTCGAATTTTGAGTTTCCATTCGGTTGTTTTTTGATGAGGGATGCTTTGAAGGAACGACCGATCCTCCACCGCTGTAATCATGCCGACGGGCACGCAGGATTCAGCCCGCCCGAACCTATAACGGTTGTCACTATGCCCTGTACGGCTGTGAAATAAAAAGGGTGTTGGAGGCAGATTGAATCGGGGTGTATTCACTCAAACTTTCTGTCGTACAGCAATGCTGCAATCAGTACCACGTGGCAAGAGCCTGCGTTGTGTACCAGCGCACCCGTTGTCGGATTGAGGAGTTCCAGCAGCGAAAGCACGATTGCCACAGCGTTTATGAGCATGGACAGTGTGATGCTGAATTTTATCGTTTTGACAGTCGCATTTGAAAGGCGTTTCAGATAAGGAATTTTTGATATATCGTCGCTCATCAATGCCACCTCGGCGGCGTCTACGGCAATATCGCTGCCCATACTGCCCATTGCCACGCTGACATCGGCTGTTTTTAGGGCAGGTGCGTCGTTTACGCCGTCACCGATCATGCAGACCTTATGGCCTTCCCTTTGCAGTTCTGCAATGCTTTGCACCTTTTCCTTTGGCAACAGTTCTGCTCGAACTTGGCTGATACCGACTTGTTTTGCAAAAAAATCGGCAGTCTTTTGGTTGTCACCTGTAAGAAGAACGGTGCGAGTATTCATGGAGTCAAGTCGGGCAACCATATCCTTTGCATCGGAGCGCAGCACATCGGATAAGGCAATAACGCCGACGCACCTCTTTTCGTTGGCAACTAAAATGGAGGCTTTGCCCTGTGTGCGGAGCGTATTCAGAGCATCCTTCGCCGCAGAACCGATTTCAGCACCGTTTTCCGTTAAGAATTTCTCGTTTCCGCACAGCAATGACTTGCCCGAAACCTCCGCATAGATGCCCTTGCCCGCCGTCATTCGAAATGCTGTAGATTCCGTAATTTCAACAGCTTTTTCTTTTGCATAGGCTACGATGGCTTTTCCGAGCGGATGCTCGCTCTTTGCCTCGGCGGAAGCCGTTAAAAAGAGCAGCTCGTCTTCACTCAGTGCATCGTCAAACGAGATGACATCGCTGACGTCCAAGCGGCCATAGGTAAGGGTGCCTGTTTTATCAAAGGCAACGGTATCCACCTTGCCCATTTTTTCCAATGCCTCACCGGACTTTATGATTACGCCGTGTTTGGTCGCCTGACCTATGGCTGCCATAATGGCGGTAGGCGTTGCAAGCACAAGTGCGCAGGGACAGAAAACGACAAGGACGGTGACGGCTGTTACAAGATTATCGGAGAAAAAATAGGCGGCAACTGCAATCAGCAAGGCAGCGGGGACAAGTCGGCTTGCCGCCTTGTCTGCAATGCGTTGCATAGGGGCTTGTTTGTTTTCCGCATCCTGTACCATGCGAATGAGCTTTTGCAGCGAACTGTCCTCACCGATTTTTGAAGCCGTAATGTCGATTGCACCGAAGCGGTTTATTGTGCCGCAGAAAACATCATCGCCTACGCCCTTATCCACAGGCAGGGATTCGCCCGTCATAATTGACTGGTCTATTGAGGTCTCTCCTTTGATGATTTTACCGTCAACCGGAATCGTTTCACCCGGCAGGATGCGGAGGGTGTCACCCTTACATATTTCATCGGCCGAAATCATCTCTTCCTTGCCGTCTATCAACCTGCGCCCCTGCGTCGGCGCAAGGTTTATTAGCTTCTTGAGCCCCTTTTTCGCACGGTTTGTGGTAGCTTCCTCCAAAAGCGCACCTATGGCCATAATGAAGGCTACTTCTCCTGCGGCGAACAAATCCCCTATTGCAATAGCCGCAAACATCGCTATGGTGATGAGGAGCGCCGAGGATATTTTGCCGATGCCTCGGTTGTGGATAATTCTCCACACCGCCAGATAAAGAAGCGGTATTCCGCTGATAATCACCGTTATCCACGCCGGATCAAACGGCAAAAATGACAGGGTTACGGCTTCCTTGCCAAACTCCTCCATAAGATGCGGAACCAAGTCAAGCAGCAGGAATATTCCTGCAACTGCGGTCATGGGCCATCCGGCAAGAAAATCAGTGATTTTTTTGCTCATAAAATTCCTCCGTTCAATATGCAAAAGCGGTTAGGTTATCGCTTGACATTTACCGTTGATTGCCGTATAATAAGTTTGATATAGAACACCCTGTTCCGTTGCAATTATATGATTGCATCACAGCAAATACAAGAAGCAGAATCGTATGATTGTTCTTTACGGAACAATATTGGTGATTTGTTCGGGAGGAGTCGTTTTGGACAGGAGGCAGAAAAAGACAAGAGCCGCCATATTCGCAAGTTTTACAGTTGCGAACAGGGGTTAAGGTGAGCAAATGCAGACGTAGAG
>JAUNBP010000010.1:17846-45776 GCA_030526995.1 Clostridia bacterium | reverse complement strand
CGCAACAACCCCCATTTTCGCTCTCGCTCAATAGGGGTTGTTTGACAGGCTGAGGTTAAAGAAGACTTCTACCACGCCCAACCGAGAACTAAAGATCATGAGGAATACCTGAAAAGGCTGTAACGATAAGGGTGGATCGGATGAAACCCCGTTGACTTCACAGATGAGACCGCTATCTTTTTATCATCAGCAATACACCGTACTCGTCTGTTCCGTTTTCAACAAATCCCAACGATTTCCAAAAGCGAATGGAGGGTTCTTTGGTGCTGTTTAATTCATAATACTTCGCGCCGTCTGCCCTTGTGTATTGTTCTAATGCTTCAAAGCATTTATGACCGGTGCCGTTGCCTCGATATAGCGGAAAGATCCAGAAGTCGAGGATAAAGCATTTGCCGTCCTCGGATTGATAAGTGCAAAAGGACGCTGCGCCGATGCGTCTGCCGTCTCGCAAAAAATAAACCATGTGCTGCTTATCGTTGCGGCGAACCATATGTGCTTCTAACGTACCCCTGTACTCGCGCCCCGAAAAGTATTCTATCTCATCTTGCTCCCATATAATCCCGTCATCCACAAGATACTTGATTTGAATGTCCCAAAACTCGTCAATTCTTTCAATAGGTATCTCTTCGATCTTTATCATGTTCCCTCCCACATAGTTCTTCTATAATCTCCAATTTGCAGCTCCGATTGTTTTATTATAGCATAGATTTGCAACCTTCTCCATCTTTCTCGTTGGTGATAGGATAGTATCTGACAAATGTTCGATTTTGTATGTAAACAACGGAGTGAATCTCAAACCTCCCTTGCTCCGAGGGCGGCGAAGACGCGAATTGTCTTTTGGGCTTGTCCTGTTTCGATGGATAGGGTGCAGTCGGGGGTATAGATGTTGGTGGTGCGGTCGTATTTTCTTACCCGGTCATGAGTGGTAAGTGTGTAGCAAAAAAGCCCTGTTTTGGGGAGTTTTTTCGTGTAAAATAAGGGGTGCGCCATAGTTGGTACGCTTGTGGGAACGGAGGAAATGGCGCATTGGGAGATGATTGCGACGATGATACATCAGTGCATGAGCGGGGCTACCTGCGAGGAATTGACCGCTGCGGGCTTGGACGGCTACTACACGATGCACGACCACGGCATCTTCCCCTGCGACCCCAACGGCGTGCCGTTTACAACCGCCTACATCGCCTGCACCGGCGACCCGATAGCGGATCTGTCGGAGGACATGGCTGCAGAACAGAAGGCCCGTGCAACCTACGAGCACCTGATGAACATGACAAGCAACAGCCAGATTATCGAACCGCTGTACTTCCTGCGCGAACGCGAAGTAGTGCACTATCAACGCTTCGGCGAGTGCTTGGAGATAATCCAAAACAAACTCGGCACCCGCTCCTGCTGCTCCTGCCGCAACCGCAGAAGAAGATAAAACTCAAACACCCTTCGAGCCTTGACCTTGGGCACTGCGCCCAAAACAGAGGCTCGATTTTTGCTTTGGAGTCGAATCTGAGTAGAAATACGTTTAGGAATGTGTTAGTGAAAAATAATTCTGCGCAAATGGAAAGGTGAGATGAAGGGAAAGATGGGGCGGGCGAAGCGGAGCCGCCTCCACTGCGGGGGAGGCGGGTTTGCGAATTATTAGGTATGTTTCAGCGATGATTCGTTGAAATAAACGATTGGGTTTCGAGGAAAAAGGATAGAGGGAGGTTCATTTTCGTGATATGCTGTAATTGCTAAAAACAACGCAGAAAGCAGCTCCCTCATGGAAAATTTTATTCAACAGATTACGGTAAAAATGGTAGAGGAAATTTGTGAAACTTTGAAAAAAGATGGAACAACGCATAAGATGCGAAAAGGGCGATCTATACGAAAAACGGAGGTGAAGTAACGGCAAAGGACATACGAAGCAAGGATGAACGCAAAAGGGACGCCCTGTCCCTGCAAAACGGCTTTGCACGCTACCGGCAATATGCAGACAAACAAATAAATGAGTGCCTAAGCAAGCCGCGGGATTGGAGCGTCCTTAACGCCGCCAACACCAAATCCGGCAAACGAAACGGCACCAATGTCCTCCTCACCGCTTACGCCCGCAACCATAGCGTCCTCCCCTCCGCTTGGTTTGCGCAGAAAACTTGACACGGACGATTGTGGATGGTAATATTAGCATATCACAGGGTGCGGCTGTTACCGATGTGCGCATTATCGTCGGGCAGACCACGCACACCCCGCTGCGAGATACGCCCCGGTTGAATGCGGAGCATCCCGATACTGACCCGACCTTGTGGCAAAAGAAAGTTGGCACCGCCACAGTTGATGGCAGCCCCGTCTATGTACACCGATATGAAAATAACGGGACTATGTGCGATGAAAAGGTGAAACCAAAATGATGAAAGTAAAATACATCGGCCCAAATACTGAAGTAACCGGCCTGTATGACGGCGGCATTTATGAAGTTTCAGCCGTGCATGAGATATCGGGCGGCATAATGCTGCAAGTTGTAGATGAGGATCAAGATGATTTTAACTATGACGACGATCCCGACTGGAAACCGGGCTATTTATATTCCCCCACACACCCCAAAGCCGCTTGCGGTGAGTACATGGGCGGCAAATTCTTTATTGTGGAGGACGAAAACGGGCAGCTTGCGGCGGCTGGTGTGCCGTTCTTGCAGGCGTAACTGATTACTGGTTCAACTGGGGCGCCCCCTGCCGGGGCGTCCTTTTTGATACAAAAATTCGACGGGCGCAGCGTAAAACAACGCAGCCGCCACGGGGCGCGACCCCCGGCAAACCCACGGCCCCCGCAACGGTAAAGACTGGCGGGGAGCATACCGAAACAACCGACACAAGCTCCGATCCCTTTGTGGCTGCGGCCATGAAAGGCGCAGGGCTTTCAACCGGAAAGGAGAGCTAAAAAAAGGCTAATTCTATCGAATACGCAAAGAAATTTGCACCCATCATTCAGAGGCGAGTTCACAACAGTTCCATGGAAACAATGCGGGTGTTTTAATCCGTTTATGCAAGGGGCAAGGGACGGCAAAAGCAGAGCTGATGGAAGCACAGAGGCCGAGGGAAGAACCGAAACCATGAGCAGCATGTTGTTGCGCCGGAGTCGAATTTGAGTAGAAATACGTTTAGGAATGTAGTTATAATTGACAATGTTCGCCTGATTATGATATGCTTTATTTGAGGAAAAGGAGGGGAAAATCATGTTTATATTTGCGTTTGTTATTCCTGCGGTAGCATTATTGTTTGTCGGTGACGCTCTCTTGCGGAAGTGGGCTGACCGTCGTGAAAGGAAACGAAAACCCCGACCTTCACCTGCGGACGGCATGAACGTTTCGGAGTTGTTGAAAGAACAAAAAAATCCGTTAAATAAGCAAGACTCCCCCCACAAGATACCCGAGAAAAACATATTCACTGTGAGCATGGATACAAACGAGGCTTTGCCCGAGAAACAGTCTGAGAGCAAGACTATCGATATTAAAAAAGTGTACGATGAAGTAATAGGGATAGTAATGCAAGGGGTGGAAAGAAAGTATGCTACCGAAGTAGAAACCGGGTATATGGATTATCTGAATGAACAGTCCAAGATCTTTGGTGTCTGTAAAGATAAGGATAAGGCAATGGCAGAATTAATTAAATTGGAAGTGTCACGGTGGAGCAGACGATCTCGCAACGAAAAACTTTCTCAATTATTAGAAGATGAGGCTTTTAGAAATATAAATGAAATCTCTTATGAGGGATACAAAGCGGCAAGTCTAAGAGCGGGAGCGCAAAGCTGTGCATTTAAGGCCGATGATGTGCTCCCTACCATAGATATAGAAGAAGCAGAGAGAAATATAAATTTGCTAATAAAATATTTAGATGAAGTAAGAGAGTTTAACAAAGCCTTTGCAGAAGGATCAGTATCGGAAGGTATAGTTGATTATTTATATGCAAGCGGAAAAACAAAAGCAACAAGCCTTAGAATTGGGCCTGTACAATGCTATAATTTTTTCCAAATTTCAAAGGACGAGGCTCAATGCCGCCAACTTTTACATGAGTCCGGCAAGAACGCTTTGGAAGAGGAGCGGGACAAGCTGCAAAGCGAGATGTAGGTTGTGGTGGAACTCACGTAGCACTGCGTGGCAAAAAATGCACGGACGGCGCAGAACCGGGAAGAATATCAGAAACGGTATAGCGGCTTAGTAGAGCGGTACGAAAAGGTCAAATCAAAGTATGACAGCATTGTTGTTGCTATCGAGGAAAAGCAGGCAGAGCCTATTGCAGAATTCGATGCCGGAATGTGGGGCAGCATGGTGGAATACATCACGGTGGATAAGAACATGACCGTTACCTTTAAGGACGGCACGGAAGTACAGGCATAAACCGAACAGAGATACACACGGACACCTTGCAGAGATGCAGGGTGTTTTTTCTTTTCGGATATTTTGTAATCTTTGCTCCGAGAAAATTGTAAATTGGAGCGAAATGTGGTACAATAAATTGTCTGATTAGTGAAATTTGTTGATTGATATGTTTTGAAGAGGTGGCACAGAATGATAAAGAACAATATCGAATTGGATGTAAAGGTAAAGTGCATAGAGAACGGAATCACTCAGGCACAGATTGCCGAGGACATTCACATCACGAAGTCCTATGTCAATCGTATTATAAAAAAGCAGGCTGGTGTGGTCAATAAGACCTTTGTGCAGATGCTTGAAGCGTTGGGGTATGACATTGAACTGACTTATGTAAAAAGAGAGAATAAAGCGGAGGTTTGATATGTGGTTAAAACTGGATATAGACGGTATTATATTTCATTTTCGGATTTGTGACTATAGGAAATCCACCGAAGAATGGTATGATGAGTGGAGCAGCGAGAATTTAACGCTACAGTCGAAATCGTGGCTTAACTATCAAATCAACGGTGCATTGCTTCTTACGTGTGAAGTTGAAGAATTGCACGAGAAAATTGAGTCTTTGTTAACTGATAAAATGGTATCAGTTGAAACAATGGAATGCATCGAGCCCGATCTTACATTTGTTTTTCAACCTAAACAAGATTTAAGAAATGTTGATATTGGTATGGAATTGAGTATTGCATTTTGGAATGGGGGATTGATGACTGCAAATCGTTTGACTATTGCATTTGACCGTTCGGATTTAGAAAAAATGTTATGCTATCTGGAACTGATTATTGGGAAGAAGTCAAAAGATGATGAAATGGTGAAAAAAATGATAAAGGACGGATGCCTTTATGGAGAAGTTGGAGGTCAAGTGACATGAAAACTTTAGGAATACCGGAAGAAGTAAAAGATTTAAGAACAGTGTGGCCGCATGAAGCCTTGGATTTTACTCCCCGGCTGTCCCATTAAATCGGGCAGGCGACCACCCGATTTGTCTGCGCTGTTGTTCTTAGAGGTTGATTTGATTCTTTTGCTTTGTTTAGCCGTTCTTGTAATTGTAGGGTGCTTCGATAGCTTCACGGATATGATTACGGCGTATTGTCCTCTTGAACAAGGACTTTGCGGATAATGACATCATACACAGTTTCGTTTTCGTATGCAACAAAAGGATTCTCTTTTTTGCAGCCTTGTCTGTGGAATTAACAGCAACAGCAGCGCTTAGTGTAAGGCGGCCACCTTGTTCCCCGTTGATGTTGCTCATTGCGTAAACGGGTTAAAACCCCTGCATTGTTTCCATGAAACCGTTGCGAACCTGCCTCTGAAAAATAGGTTGATTTTATCCTACTATTCGCGTATAATATGTTTGGAGGTGGAATATGAACATCAACAGCAAGACAATCGCGTCCATGACGGAAGCGAATCAAAACTTTTCGCGGGTTGCGCGGATTGCCGATACCTACGGCGAGGCTATCATTTTCAAAAATAACAGACCGAAATACCGCTTGATTGACATTGAGCAGGCTGCCGATATTGAGTTGACGGACGATGAAAAAATCGACATCACCGCCCGCCGAATCCTCGAAAAATATCGCCCTGCATTTGAGGCGCTTGCAAAAGAATGATGTTTTTATAAGGCGCACATTGCTTTTAGATTCAAAGAAGGAGGCAGGGCTACGCCTTCTTCTTCTGCCGTTCTACCCAAAGCAGCTTCCCAACAGGCTTTGCCGTGTCGTATTACTCCCCCTTGGCGCGCTCGATAGCGGTCGTGGCGCACTTCCCTGAGGGGGTGACTGCTCGGACGGTCATTCGGTTTTCAAGGTGCATTCCCCCACCATATAGGCCTTGAGAATGCTCAAAACTACACGTTTGACCGTGAACTTTTTCTCTTTTGTTAATTACAGTTGAGAGAGTGAGAATTTTGGGAGCATTCTCATTTTTGCTTTCATCTATCGTCCGAAAAAGACGATTTGAGAGGTGGATATAACGAGTTTTATCGATTGGGCAAAGTTCTTGACGAAATAGGTTTGATAGCGACCGTGTTCAAGGAAAATCCGCGAGTTCAATAGCAAGAGTATCCTGAATTCCTAAAAGAACTTTGCGCCCATCGAGATCAGCGAAGACGGTTTGGGGTTAATAGAGTTTCTTTCGATTGGCCGTTCCGCAGAGGCCGGTGCATGGCATCCCGACAGCGAGGTCGAGATTGACAAGTCGGAACATGTAAATTATAATGAAAAAAACGAAAGACTTTTGGGATGGCACTATTTGTTCTGAGGAAAAGCCGCTTCGCCTAAAGATTCGCAATATCTGTGGAGATGAGACGGTTTGGAAGGTAACATGATAAAATGCAAAACTGTTGTCGATAGCTATCTCGTAGAGAGGTTATGACGGTAGGTTATTTTACATGTATTCAATATTCGGCATTATAAAACTCACCTCCTGCTGACCGCAACAGGAGGTGAATTAATTGTCAACTATGCGAATTGATTATTTCTGGTGTAAAACGTAGGATTTCTGCTCGGCTTATTCCCCGTCTTTCAATCTCACCGGTTCAGGATCCTTCCACACGCAATAGTGCAAGAAGGCTTCCCTGTTTTCGTAGGGAAGGTTGATAAAGTCGATGATGTTCATGCCGGGGAAGTAGCCTTCGCAATATGCGGGGATTACGCCTTCGGGGACGATGCCGACTTGTTCTTCGCCCGTCAGTCGTGCTTTCAAAATGTTGGCTTGGCGGATACATACCGGTATTCCCGCCCTGTGCAGCGCAAGGAAAAACTGCATTGCCTCAGCGCATCTCGTCCAAGCGGCGCCTGCTATGTTGAGATACCAGCCCTTTTCATCGCGGCACACATACAGGGAAACATGGGTTGAGTTTCCGCCTCGGCAGACCTCCCACGGGTGCCCGCCCCGCCTCGGACGGTTGGTATACCAATCGTCGAAGGCCGCGGTGTCGTCCGGGTCAAGCTCCCCAAGCCCCTCGTCACGGCCATCGGCATTGCAATAGTATTGTTCCCTCGGAGACTTCTCCGCGTCGGGATAATCGTTTGCCCGATACCCCATGGCGCAAAACCCGAAAAAGTCATTTGCCGTCATTTCGGGCAGACGCCGTTCCGAAGCACTTAGTTCCTCCTGTGCATTTTCAAGGAAGTATGCCACGTCCGCTTCGGTCATCCTTCCCATTATGGCATCCCGATTGTCAGGCCAACTCTTCCACAGATGCTTACGCAGAATGGTTCCCGTCCTGTGCTGCGGCGGCAGCTCCCGCCTTATGCGCTCATTATAGGTGCCCGCCTCCAATTCGGCGACGGCCTCTTTAACTGCGCCAAGCATCCATTCCATAAAGGGGCTTATTTCATGCACAGGGCCTTTTCCCTTGCGCGGGTCAAGCTCGATGATGAATTTGTTGCGTAAGAATATGGCTCGATAATCGATGTCCTCGTCTTGCAGCGCGCCAAAGTTGAGCCATTCCACCTCATCCGGAAACCACATCTTCCATTGCTGTTCAAAGTCCTCGTAGCTTTCCACCTCGCCCTCTTCCAACAATTCATCATAGTTTCCATAATCCTCGATGGCGCCACGCTCCGCTCTTAGCCACAGCTCCCAAGTTTTTCTTGCGTTTCCTGCGGGTTCGACCTTTTGCAGAACGGCAAAAAGCTCGTTAAGCAGTGCATAAGTTTTTTCATCATAGGACACGGAACAATTCCAACTCATGTAATTCATGCGCCCCAATCGGTCAATATAGTGCTTTATTTCAGGTAATTTCATTTCCCTCACCTCCCGCTCAACACGTCGATATCCTTATACATAAACTGCAACCTGTCGATTTTCTTGGCGGTATGGTAGTGCCCGCAATACCAGCGTTTATAATCGAGCCGTTCTTCGAGTCGTCCCAACCATTTTTCGGTGCTCTTATCCACGCTGCTTTGGTCGATGCCCGCGATAAACACCTCGGTGGGCTCGTACCGAATGGGGCAGGTGTGCGACAGTACAACGTCCACTCGATTATCGTGCTTTGCAAGCTGTTGCTCCACATAGGTTTTGATTTCCTCGGTGGGCTGCTCGGTGTCAAACCAAGGCCAGCCGCGGGCAAGGCGGTAATACTTGTCCACGCTATACGCTCCGCCGATGGCGATGCAGGACAGGCCGTCCAAGGCGTAGATTTCACCATCCTTGGCAAACAAAATGCTGGGGTAAGCCTCCTCGAACCACACCGTGCCGCCGCAATACTCCTTTGTCTTGTACGATGGAATATCGGCAGGCCGCATCTCGTGATTGCCGTGAATGCAGAACGTTGTGAACGGAAAGCCCGCCACGAAGCTTTTTCGCTCGCCGTCCTGTTTATCCCCATAGTAGTTGAGTCCCGCATCCCCAAGAACGATCATGGCGTCCCTCTTCGTCGGCTGCATTCGTTTGGCGAACGCAATGTAGCGGCTGAAATCGCCGTGGGTATCGCCGGTTATATAAAACACATCACGCCTCCGTTTCCCCGCTTTTGAAGCGGAAATTGTTTTCATTCAGTTCGTCAAAGGAGACCGGCATGAAGCCGTTGATATCCGTGCCCGCATTCAAGACATTCTTGCGAGCGACAAGAAGCGACCAAAAATCCGCCGTCCTGTCGTTGTGGATGTGCCCGTGAATCATATAGCTCCTTTGGGCGTGCTTCCAGCTAAGCATTGGGTAGTGGCAAAGGGTCAGCGCACGCTTTCCGTCGCTCATTTCAAGGAACTTGTCAATGCTTGCAAAAAAGTTTGCCGCATTGCCCTTTGCCAGCCATGCGCTGTCGTGATTCCCGACGATCAGCCGCTTCTTGCCCCGCAGCCTGCGCAGGATGCTTTCGACGTTGGTCGAGCGAAAGAACATATCACCAAGCACGTAAACCGTGTCGTTTCCCCTTACTCTGCTGTTCCGGTTTTCAATCAGCGCTTCGTCCATCTCCTCGGCGGACGAAAACGGGCGGTTGCAAAAGCGAATGACATTCTGATGCCCGAAATGTGTATCCGCGGTAAAATAAATCAACTCCATCATCTCCTTCCAAAAAAGGCAGGGCTGCCCCTTTTGACTATTGTCACAAGCAATAGCAGTTTGTCAAGGGTACCATCAAGTGCCCGGAGTGCGGGCAACCTGAGCGTTGTACTCGGATAGAGTAATGGCTTCGGCAGGGTCTTCCTTTTCCGCTTCTGCAATTGCGGCAAGGTCTTTGGCTGTTGGTTCTTCCGCTTCTCTTGCATTGATTTTTTCAATACGCCTTTCAATTTCTTCTATCGTAAGCTCTTTGCGTTTCATTTAATTCACCTCTTGTCCTTTCTATAAACGAATCGGTTTGTCTTTCGGGTTTACTTCCGTTTGCAGGGGTGGCTTGTACGATATAATCGCAAAAGTCTGACCCGCCTTCTCGTAGCTCAGTTCGGGCTTTCCCCAGCCGGCTTTAATGGATTCTTCCTCGAACGCCTGCATCAAGTAAGCGAGATTCGGTGAGAGCCCATTTTGGACTGCCTCTTGTAGTGTCATAATACTCTCTTATCCTTTCTAAAATTGAATCGGTTTATCGGTTTTGATCCCTATTCCTTCTTGGTATTTTCCGTTTGCTTTGGGAGTTTCACATGTATAGTCACCATGTGCTGACCCGCTTTCTCGTAGCTCACTTTGTATTTCAATCCACGACTTGCAAATACTTTTTCTATTGCTTGGTCTAAGGCGCGCATACGAGGCGAAAGACCTTTTGGCGCATCTTGTGTTGTCATAGTAATCTCCTTCATTGTTTCTAATAAGTCAAAATGAGTTCCGCTATTTCCCTGTCGGGGAGTCCGTTCGCCCTTTCCGCTTCTATCCGTCTGTCGTCCAACAGCGTCAGCACTTCTTTCACGTCCTCATCCGTGAGGTTGTCTATGTCATATTCCTTCTTCATTACTTCCTGTGGTGTCAGCATTGCTTTTTTAATCCTCCTTTGTTAGTCCGAGGTGGGGACGGGCGTTTCGAGTGTCATAATAACCCGTCCCTTTCTATAATCTAATTGGTTTGTTTTTCGGCTTCCACGCTTAGTCCTTTTTGGTGCTTTCCGTTTTTCTTGTGAGCTTCACAGGTATAATTGCCGAGAACTGACCCGCTTTCTCGTAGCTCACTTCGCACTTCAAGCCACGGCTTGCAAATACTTTTTCTATTGCTTGGGATAAGGCTCTTAGCTGCGGTGAAAGACCTTCCGGGTACTCTTGAGTTATCATAGTAATCTCCTATCCTTTCCTAATAATTGAATTGGTTTGTTGGTTTCGATGCTTATTTCTTATCGGGGTTGCCTTTCGACTTTGGGAACTTCACGGGGATAGTTACCGTGAACGGAGCATCTTCCACGTACTTCACTCCGCCCTTCCAACCATAACTTGCAAAGGTTTCCTCTATCACTTTCATTAAGCGGGCGTGATGTTGCATGGCGTCCTGTTGCGTCGGCATTGTTTTTTGTTCCATTTGCTCTTTCTCCTTCTTTTGAAATTCCACAAAGAGCAACAAAAAACTCCCATCGACTACGACGGGAGCTACTGAATTTCTGTTACACCCATCGTTCAAGCTTTGGCACCTTGCAAAAAGCAGGTTGTCGTGCGGTCATCGAGCTTGTCTCTCGCGCACTCTTTATGGTGATTTCATTATACAGAATTTTACTGCCGCTGTCAACGGTTTTTGAATTTATATTCGCATCGCTTTTTTCGCTTGGCACACGTGGCATATCTTGCCTTTCTCCACACTTCCGATTATAATGGCACAGCGAAAGGAAGCGATGAAGATGGCAAAATTTGTGCCAAGGCAAAAGATGAGCAAGAAGGGTCGAAAGCGACAGAACGACCTGAATCGCCGAACATGGGACTTCCGCCCCACCACGCGCAAAGTCGAAAGCAAAAAACTATACAACAGAAAGACCCCCCCTTGACCGTTACGACTACGGCGAGGGGGATTTTTGTTTGGATTTGAATTTGGGCTTTGCCTTAGCCTTTAGAGGAAGCCCTGTTTGACGTCACAGATAAAGCAGCTATCTTTTTATCATCAGCAATACATCGTACTCGTCTGTTCCGTTTTCAACAAATCCCAACGATTTCCAAAAGCGAATGGAGGGTTCTTTGGTGCTGTTTAATTCATAATACTTCGCGCCGTCTGCCCTTGTGTATTGTTCTAATGCTTCAAAGCATTTATGACCGGTGCCGTAGCCTCGATATAACGGAAAGACCCAGAAGTCGAGGATAAAGCATATGCCGTCCTCGCAAAAACCACCTCCTGCTTATCAGCTTAGCAGGAGGCGGGCGGTGGACAAATGTGTGATTGTGTATGTAAACAAAGGCGTGAACCTCAAACCTCTCTTGCGCCCAATGCTGCAAACACCCTTACCACCTTTTGAGCTTGTCCGGTTTCGATGGACAGGGTGCAGGAGGCAGCTTAGATGTTGGTGGTGCGGGCGTGGGCGGTGAGAAGGATAAAAATGATTGTCGAGATATGGTTGTGGAGAGAAATAGTTTAATTTTGCTCTAAATAGTTCCAAGATACTTGAATATTTTAATCTAATATATTAAAATAAGAGCGTATGAATCAACATGAAATTTGAGCGGCTGCCCGCTCTGTCACGGAGGATGAGCTATGGATCAAATTGACGCCAAACTGCTGCACTTGCTTGCGGAAAATGCCGACCGTACTTCAGCCGAGCTTGTTCCCGATCTTAACCTTTCAATCCCCGCCATCAATAAGAGAATAGCGAAGATGAAGGCGTCGGGGCAGATAAGCAAGGTTACGATTCTGACCTCGCCAAAGCTTATCGGTAAGCCCCTTATAGCCTATGTCATGCTCGTTTTGAGGCGGTTTTCGCAGAAGAGCGAGTTGCTCGATTACGTTGAACGCGACATCGACATTTTGGAGTGTTACGCAATTACGGGCGAATACGATTTTATACTGAAAATCTGTGCAAGCGACATCGATGCCTTAGAAGCAAAGCTTTTGCATTTGAAGGATAAATGCGGGGTTTCCAAGAGCAACACGATTTTGACGCTGATGCAACACAAGTTCAATCCCTCCCCGCTGCCCGACAGTAAAACATAAAAAGGAGCCTTTATGAAAGAATTATCCCTCACGGCACAAAAAGTTACACCCTCGCCCATCCGCGAGATGTTCAATCGCGCCCTTGCAATGGAGGACGTGATAAGCTTTACGGTAGGCGAGCCGGACTTTTTGACGCCCACTCATATCGTTGAAGCCGCATCCGAAGCGCTTTTTAGGGGCGAACACCACTACACACCCAACGCCGGAATCTTTGAACTTCGGAACGCGATTTCAAAGGTTACAAAGTCGAGCCACGGGCTTTACTATGATCCCGCAAGCCAAGTAATCGTCACCGCGGGCGGGATGGAGGCACTGCTCCTTGCGATGCTCACGATTTTAAACCCCGGCGACGAGCTTATCCTAAGTGACCCTTGTTGGACTAACTATTCGCGTCAGGCGATAATCTGCGGCGCTGTGCCGCACTTTGTTCCCGTGAGCGCCGAAAGCGGGTTTCAGTTCGATGCCGCTTCTCTCGAAGCTGCCATAACGCCCAAGACCAAGGCGCTGCTTATTAATTCGCCGTCTAACCCAACCGGAGGCATAGCTTCCGCTGCCGTCCTCTCCGCGATTGCGGAGGTTGCAAAGCGGCATGACCTGTATGTGATAAGCGACGAGGTGTACTCCTCCCTGCTCTACGACGACAACCGCGCCCTGAGCATAGCAACCTTGCCGAATATGGCTGAACGCACCATCGTTATAAACAGCTTTTCCAAGACCTACGCCATGACGGGTTGGCGCGTGGGCTACGCCCTCGGTAACGCCGACATTATCGGTAACATGGTAAAGCTGCAGGAAAACGTTGCCGCCTGCGTAAACTCCGCCGCCCAATACGGCGCGCTTGCCGCCCTTGAAGGCTCACAGCAGCCCCTGCACGAGATGCAAAAGGCCTATGCAAGCCGCAGAGCCCTCATCGTTGACGGCTTTTCAAAGATTGAAAACCTGACCTGCTTTGCGCCTCAGGGCGCGTTCTATGCCTTTGTCGATATCTCTAAAACCGGTATGACGGCGCGCGAGTTTGCCCTCGATTTGCTTGAAAAGGCAAGGGTCATTGTCGTTCCCGGCGATGCCTTCGGAGAATCGGGCAGCCGCTATATAAGGTTGTCCTTTGCAACCTCGGAGGAGACGATTAAAGAGGGCCTTGCACGCATAAGCCACTATATGCAAAATCGATAAATAAGGAGGAAATATGGATATCATCGGTAAACTCGGAGGCTGCGGCATCGTTCCGGTAGTCGTCATAGAGGATTCAAACACGGCGGTTGAGACCGCACGCGCCCTGTATGCGGGAGGCATAGACGTGATGGAAATTACGCTCCGCACCCCCGCCGCCCTCGCCTCTATCGAAGCCATATGCAGCGCCGTGCCCGAAATGCTAACGGGCGCGGGGACGGTGTTAAACTGCAAGCAAACTCAGTCCGCAATGGACGCCGGCGCAAAGTTTATCGTGTCCCCCGGGCTCGACGAGAAGCAAGCCGTATTCTGTGCCGAGCGGGGTGTCCCCCTCGTTCCGGGCTGCGTCACACCCACGGAGATTATGGCGGCTTTGAAGCTGGGCCTTAACATTTTAAAATTCTTCCCCGCCTCCGTCTATGGCGGGCTGCCCGCGATGAAGGCACTCTCCGCCCCGTTTTCGGGCGTGAAGTTCATACCCACCGGCGGAATTACCATCTCAAACCTCATAGATTATGCCCAATCGCCTGTGGTCTACGCTGTAGGCGGAAGCTGGCTCTGCACCAAGGATGACATCAAAAACGCCCGCTTTGATAAAATTACTGCGCTCTCCAAGGAGGCGGTAAAGGTCTGGCGCAGCTTTGATATCAGAAACGGAGGAAAATAAGCTATGACTGTTTTAACGCTCGGTGAAATTATGCTGAGGCTAAAGCCTCCCGCAACAAACCGCTTTTTCCAAACTCCGTACTTTGAAGCAACCTTCGGCGGCGGTGAGGCCAACGTTGCCGTTTCCCTTGCCAATTTCGGCATGAGCGCGGAGTTTTGCACGGTGCTTCCCGACAACGCGATAGGGGACGAGTGCATCCACGAGCTTCGACGCTTCGGGGTCAACACCTGCAAGATTATGCGCGGCGCGGGGCGCATGGGCATCTACTACTTGGAGCAGGGCGCAAACCAGCTTCCGAGCAAGGTGATATACGACCGCGAATACTCCGCAATCTCGCTCGCGGATCCGTCTTCGTTCGACTGGGATTCGATTTTTTTAGGCGTGGATTGGTTCCATATCACGGGCATCACTCCCGCCATCTCGCTGTCCGCAATGAAAGTCGCGCTTGCCTCGGCTGCCGAGGCCAAGAAGCGCAACATCACGGTGTCCTGCGACCTGAACTATCGAAAGAATTTGTGGCGATACGGGATGAGTGCGCCTGAGGTTATGCGCGACCTTGCGCTCTTTATCGACATTGCGATAGCCAACGAGGAGGACTGTCAAAAATCCCTCAATATTCATTCCGACGTGAAGGTCGAAAGCGGCAAGCTGAACACCGAAAAGTATCGCGACCTCTCTCAAACAGTGCTGTCAAGCTATCCGAACATGAAGTGCATAGCCATTACGCTTCGTGGCAGCGTGTCCGCGGATATAAACGCTTGGCAGGCGTGCCTAAACGACAGAAAGAACTTTTATCTCAGCCGTCGTTACGAGATAAACGACATCGTAGACCGCGTGGGCGGCGGGGACAGCTTTGCGGCGGGACTTATCTACGGGCTTTTGAACTATGAAAACAAACAGACCGCCCTTGACTTTGCAACGGCGGCGTCCTGTTTGAAACATTCTATAAGCGGCGACTTTAACCGCGTGTCCGTCTCCGATGTTGAAAAGCTCATGCAGGGCGACGGCAGCGGCAGGGTGCAGCGATAGTCCCTATTTCCCGTATTGCAGGGCGAACAGCACAAACGCCGTCGTTGCAGCCCTTATCCCCGATTCGTCTATCACAAAGTCGTTATTGTGCGGCCTTGTAACTTTATCGGAGGCGGGGTTCTTGGTTCCGAAACGGAAGAACGCTCCCGAAGCCTTGGTAAGATACCAGCAAAAATCCTCCGAACCCATACGCTTAAAGTCCTCCTTGACGGGGACTTCTTTTTCTATGGCCGAGCGCAGCATTTCCACCGTTTCCTCATCGTTTATAACGGCGCGGGCGCTTATATGCCAGTCCACCTCCGCCTTGCCGCCGAATTTTTCGGCTATCGAATTGCATATCTCTTCCGCCCTTTTCATCACACGCAGGGCAAACCCCTCATCGTAGAATCGAAACGAAATCTTGCTTTCGCAAAAGTCTGCAATCGCATTATGCACCTGACCACCCTTAAAGCTGCCAACCGACCAGATATAGGGCGTGGTTTCGCCCGCCTCCTCCGCAACCATGCCTTTGAGCTTTAAGTAGGCCTCAACGGACATCGCGATGGCGTCAACGCCGGTGTTTGCAAGCGTCGCGTGGGCACTCTTGCCGAAAAATCTGAGGTTGATTGGAATGCACGCCGCCATGTATTCGCTCGGGCGAACGGCTATCGTTCCCGCATCGAGAGTGTTTTCGGAATGAATCCCTATCACCCTGTCCGCCCCGTCCATAACGCCGTTGTCCACCATCATCTTGGCACCGCTTATCTCGCCCTCCTCGCTGGGCTGGAAGATAAGCCTAATGTTGCAGGATAGCTCGTTTTCACGCGCTTTCAGTATCTTTGCCGTGGCAAGCAGGTTTGCGGTGTGCGCATCGTGGGCGCAGGCGTGCATCTTGCCCTCGCAGGTTGAAGCATAGGGCAGATTCGTCTTTTCTTGAATCGGCAGCGCATCCATGTCTGCACGGAGCGCAAGCGTCTTTCTTTTGGGATTGTCGCCTATGTAACCCACGACGCTGCACTTTCCAAACCTCTCTGTAAAGGGAATTCCCATGCTTTTTAGCTCCCTTTTTACCAGCTCGCAGGTTTTATAGAGTTCAAAGCCCACCTCGGGGTGCATATGAAGCTCCCGCCGAATTTTTACTGCATATTCAAAGATTTCGGAGGTTACTACGCCCATGCTGCCCCCTAATCGAACAGCGGCTCTCTCTTGAGCGGAAGCCAGTCGAGCATGGCCTCGGTAGCCGGATCCCAAAACTTGAAGGTGTGCGCACCGGGGCTTGTGTGCGCTTCAAGCGGAATGCCGTTTTGTTTGCAAAAGTCTATCATGCGGCAGTGGCAGGAATAGGTCAGCGGATCCTCGCTTCCGCATGCCGTGTACAGAAGCGGAATCTCCCGATTCTGATCCTTTAGATTTTTTAGCATCGTATAGAGGTCGGAGGCGTTCGGGTCTATCTTTGGGGGTTCTCCGAAGATAGCCATGCGCGCCTTGTTAGGCACCGTGGAAAGCCCGTCTGCAAGCAAGCGCTCGAGGTCGAACCCGCCTGACAGGGCAGCGGCAGCCGAAAACCGTTCGGGATGCAGCAATGCACATTTGAACGCACCGTAACCGCCCATCGAAAAGCCCGCAACGAAGTTATCCTCGCGTTTTTCGGATATGGGCAGCATAGCCGACATCATTTCGGGCAGCTCCTCGGAGATATAAGTCCAATAATCCTTTCCGTAGGCGCAGTCGGTATAGTAGCTGAATCCTCCCGCATCCGGAAAGATGAGCGCAACGTTGCGTTCGCGGGCATATCGTTCGGCAGAGGTTTCCCTAAGCCACATCGAAGCGTCACCACCGCCGCCATGAAGCATATATACCACTTGGTACTTGGGTTTGCGAGCCCATTGGTTGAAGCCCTTGTTGTCTATCGGAAGCACAACCATGACTTCCGTCCTCGTTGAGAGCACGCCCGATCTAATCCTAATCTGCATCAGCGCCATAGTCACTGTCTCCTTTTGCTAAATTCAAATTGTTGCGGAGAAAGCCCAAGATCATCTCCTTCGTCTCCTCCTGAAAGAACTGCGCCCCGCCATGCCGCCCTCCCAAAACCCGAATGTACTCGGTGGGAACATTAGCGTTGCAAAGCGCCTTGTAGAAAATATCGCCGTTATATATCGGAACTCGAATGTCATCGGTTCCGTATAGAAGCATAAACGGAGGCGCATCCTCCCTTATATAATAGCGCGGATCGGCTGTAGCTGCAAGCTCCGGTTTCTCATAAAGGTTCTTATGCCACAGCAAAAGCTCCTGCGTGGGGATGTTGCCGCGCCTTATAAACTGGGGTCTGTCCTTGTAAGAGGCTATATCGCCCCTGCCCTCCCTGTCCAAAACGTCCACAACGGCATAGAAGATCACCGCACAACTCACATTGTTCGAATATTCCGAATATTCTTTGGTGTCAAAATCCATGCGTTCGCCCGCAAGCGCGGTAATCGCCGCAAGATGCCCGCCGCCCGACTCGCCCATTATCGCGATAAAATCGGAATCGAGCCTTAATTCGTCCGCATGGGCGCGCAAAAAGCGGATGGCCTGGCGGATCTCGCCTATCTGCGCGGGGAACTTTCTTTGACCGCTGACGCTGTAGCGGACGCTTGCCACGGCAAAGCCTCGTTTGGCATACCAGCTAAGCTCGGGCAGCCAAACATTTTCGTCGACCGCCGACCAGCCGCCGCCGCAGAGAAATAAGATGAGAGGTTGCTTTTCTGCGGGCGGGTCAAAATCGTAATAGGCGCGGTTTCTGAGTAGCGTCAAGGTAAGAGGTCTGAACGAGGACTCGCACCAGTACGGGAGCTGTCCGTACACAAGCCCCGAACCCTGTAAAACCACGGGTTCCTTGACCTCGATTTCAATATCTCTTTTCATGGCTCTTTATTCGACCTCGGGTTGAATGTCGAAGTGACAGGCTATACAATGCCCGGGGCAGACCTCGCGGAGCTTGGGCTCCTCCGTGCTGCAAATTTCCGCCGCATACTTGCAGCGTTCGTGGAACCTGCAGCCCTTGGGGGGATTTAAGGGGCTGGGCACGTCGCCCTCAAGCGGAACGTGCTTGCGCTTGTGATCGCGCACCGGAAGCGGAATCGAGGCAAGCAGCGCCTGTGTGTACGGATGCAGCGGCTTTTGATAAAGCTCTTCCTTTTCGGCGGTCTCCACGAGCTTGCCCATGTACATGACCGCAATTCTGTCGCAAAGGTGGTGGGTGACGCTGAGGTCGTGGGAGATAAACAGGTATGCCGCCTGCTTTTGCTGCTGCAGGGTTTTCATCAGATTTAATACCTGCGCCCTTACCGAAACATCGAGCGCAGACACGGGCTCGTCGCATACGACAAGCTTAGGACGAAGTATCATCGCCCGTGCTATCGCCGCACGCTGCCTTTGACCTCCCGACATCTCGTGGGGGTACTTTTTAAGATATTCCGAGGTCAGTCCCACCTCGTTTAAGGCTTCCGCCGCCCGCTCGTCCCTTTCCTTGCGTGTTCCTATTTGGAACGCATCGAGCGGAGCCCGAACCGCTTGCAAGATTGTCATGCGCGGGTTTAGGGAGGCGTAAGGGTCTTGGAAAATTATCTGAATTTGCCGCCGATAATCGCGCATTTCCTTCTGCTTGAGGTGGGTTATATCGTTTCCCTCAAAGAGAATCTGCCCACAGGTAGGTTCGCAAAGCTTGACTATCATTCTTCCGAGCGTGGATTTTCCGCAACCGCTTTCTCCGACCAAGCCCAGTATCTCGCCCTCATGTATCGAAAGCGACACCCCGTCTACGGCCAAGAGCACGGACTTTGCCTTTCCCGTCAAGCTCTTATCCTTTACAAATTCCTTGCGTATATCGTTGATTTCCAATAAAACTTTATTCATTTTCAGCTCCTGTATCGCTGCCGTATAGGAAGCAGCGAACCTCGCCCCCGCCGTGCTTTACCATCGGAGGATCCTGCTCACGGCACCTTGCCATGCAATGGAGGCAGCGGTCAGCAAACCTGCAGCCCTTAGGCATATTTCCTAACATCGGCACGTTACCCTCTATGGTGGGGAGCATTTCAACCTTTTTGTTTATGTGCGGAATCGACTGCAAAAGCCCCTGCGTATAGGGGTGCATCGGCCTTTCAAAAACGGAGTCCGCATCGTTGTATTCGACCACTTTTCCGGCATACATTACCAGCGTATCGTCGGCAACCTCGGCGATAACACCCATATCGTGCGTTATCATGATAACCGAGGTTCCCATGCTCTCTTTAAGCTCGTTTATTAAATCGAGTATCTGCGCCTGAACCGTCACGTCCAACGCGGTCGTGGGCTCGTCGGCAATCAAAATCTTTGGACGGCAGGACAGCGCCATGGCTATCATAACGCGCTGACGCATACCTCCGCTGAACTGGTGGGGGAACTCATTCATTCTGCGCCGAGGCTCGGGGATTCTCACCTTGTCGAGCATCTCAACGCAGTATTCATACGCCTCTTTGCGGGACATATTGCTGTGAGCCAGAACCATTTCCATCATCTGATAGCCGATTCTGTACACGGGATTTAAGCTCGTCATCGGCTCTTGGAATATCATGGCGATATCCTTGCCGCAAACGTCGCGCATCTCCCTGCCCGAATATTTTGCTATATCCCTGCCGTCCAAAATGACCTCGCCCTTGGTTATCCTTGCGGTCTGCTTGTTGTACAGGCGCATTATGGACATTGCGGTAACGCTTTTGCCGCAGCCGGACTCGCCCACAATCCCCAAGGTCTTTCCCTTTTCAAGCTTGAAAGCAATATCCTCAACCGCCGCAATGGAGCGCTTTCTCAGCATAAATTCAACGCGCAGGTCCTTTACTTCCAGAATCGTACTCACTTTAATTCCCGCCTTTTATTTTGGTTCTTTTGCGCGGCTCCCGAAGCTTGTCGGAAGCCGCGCCTGTTATCTTTTGAATCAGTCAACGATCAAGTCATGCCAGTTGTTGTTAAAGCCCACCGCCTGATTGTCGGGGCTCCAGCCCGTAACGCGGGCGCTTGTAAGCATGTACTGCCTCGTCCTGTAAACCGGTGCAATCGGGCAAAGCTCTATGCAGCGAACCAGCCACTGCCTTGCAAGCTCGGCACGCTTTTCAAGATCGAGTTCCATGGACATCTGATCCAAGATTCCGTTGAGCTCCGTACCGACGTCGCTCGTGCCGTAGGTATGGATGTAGGTGTTCATCGACGCTCTTGTGGTCAGAGGATCGTTCGTCCATGCCGAGGTGCTCTGCAAAGATACGTGATACTTGCCCTCCTTCGCGTTTGCAAAGGTCGTCGTAGCGTCGTTTACCTGAATCTCAACCTTGATTCCGATGGATTCAAGCGACTGAGCGATTATAGTTGCCGCATCTTCGCGAGTTCCCGACGGTGCGCCGATGATGAAGGTTTCGTTATAGTCCCAGCCGGCTTCGTCGAACAGCGCCTTTGCCTTTTCGGGGTTATACTCCGAAGCGTACTCTATCGAATCGGTATAGTAGTCGCCTACTTGAAGCGTGGGCGAAGCCGAAATGACGCCTTGACCGCCGAACAGTACCTGGCTTATCGCCTCTTGATTGATGCAGTAGCGAACCGCCTGCCTGAGTTTTACGTCGTTGAGCTTGTCAATGTTGATGTTCATCCAGCACAGCGCATAAGCAAGCTCGGTGTAGCCCTCGTTTACGTTGGGCTGCAGAGCCGCTGCCGCCGCATCCTCATAATTGAGACCGCTGAAGCACAGATCCAGCTCGCCCGCCATGAACGCAGCCGCCATCGAGTCTTGAGCCACTACCCTAAATACGAGCGTTCCGAACTTTGGCGCGCCGCGATAGTACTCTTGATTGGTCTTAAAGGTAATGGTCGAACCCTCTACCTGCGAATCGAAGATGCCCACGCCGCATCCCACGGGGTTTGTCCAGTAGGAATCCTCAAGCAGCGTTGCCGTATCGATACCTTCGAGCAGGTGCTTGGGGAGCGGATAGATGCCGTTGTTATTTGCAATGAAGAACGCGGTTATCTCCGCCGTCGCCTTCAAGGTGACTTGGAGGGTAAAATCGTCCACGGCTACCCATGCCACGCTGTTTTCGGAGGTTTCGTTGCCGTCAGCATCGGTGCCTTCAAAGTTTGCATACATGGACTTTCTGCCCGAAACGAAGTTCGGATCGGTGATGGTCTGCGCCGCGAACACCCAGTCGTGCGCTGTAAGCGGGGTGCCGTCGTGCCACTTGGCGTCTTGGTTGAGATGGAACGTCCAGACCGTAGAGTCCTCGTTCATCTCCCACGAGTCGGCGGCACGGGGGGAAATGGTGTAGTCGCCGTTTACAAACACGAGTTTCTCATAGAGAACATCGTAGATGAACTGGCTGTAGCTGTCGGTTACCGCGAACGGGCAAAGCAGGCCCCAGGTGGAAATCTGACCTACCGTTACGACCTTGTCCAAATAGTCCGCCTCCACAACGGGCTCTTCCGTGGGATCGGCCTCGTCCGAGGGTTCTACGGGAGCGTCGCTCTCATTTACGGGAGCTTCGGTCGCCGTCTGTTCGGGCTCATCCTGCTCCACGCTCGTATCGGCGCAACCAAACAGGCAGCCCGACAAGAGCATGACAACGAGGAGGATTGAGAGTAATTTAGAAGTCTTTTTCATTGTGATTCTCCTTTGTTTTATTATATGACAGGTTTTCACCCCATCAAAGCTTGGTTTGCGGGTCGAGCGCGTCGCGCACGCCGTCCCCGATAAAGTTGACGCAGACCGTCACGATGATGATCGCGATGCCTGCGGGAATCCAGACCCACGGCCTTAAACTAAGCGTCGCGTAGCTTAACGCCTCGCGGATAAGGTTGCCCCAGCTTGCGGCCGGCGGCTGAATGCCTACGCCCAAAAAGCTCAATGTTGTCTCGGTAAGGATTGCGGAACCCACGCCGAAGGTCATCGTAACCCAGACCGGAGAGATGGAGTTGGGCAGGATGTAGCGGGTTAAAATCGTTGCCGTCTTGCAGCCGCTGGTACGCGCCGCCTCGACATATTCCTTTTGGCGGATTGAAAGTGTGTTGCTGTACATGATTCTCGTGTAGCGCGGCCAACCTATTATGCCTATTACGAGTATCAAAATTATAATTGAGGGATTGAACATTGCAACGACGACAAGCATCAAAACCATAGTCGGAAACGACATGAATATATCGGCTATACGCATGACGACCCTGCCCACGGTATGCTCGTAGTAGCCGGACAAAAGTCCCAGCGGAATCCCGATGAGTGCGCTGACGCAGACCGCCGCAAGGCCTACGAGGATTGAAACCCTGCCTCCGTACAGCGTCCTTGCAAGAATATCGCGTCCCATGGAATCCGTTCCGAGGAGATACTTTGCGCTTGGTGCCTGATTTAGCGCCTCGTAATCCATGTAATACGGGTCGAGGTTGAATATCATCGGCACAAATACCACGCACAGGGTCAGAAGTATCATGACTATCGTTCCCGCCATTGCAAGCTTATGCTTGCGGAATCTCGCCAGCTTCGGATGCTCTTTTTTTGTGACTTTCTTTGTCATACCGTCCTCCGAATCTATTTATAAGAGATGCGCGGATCCAACTTTGCGTAGATAATATCCAGCAGCAGGTTGGTGCCCAAAACCGCAACGGCAATGAGGCAGGTGATGCCCATGATTACCGTATAGTCGCGGTACAAAATGGAATTTATCAAAAGGCTTCCGATTCCGGGCCAAGAGAAGATTTGCTCAACCACGACGGCTCCGCCTATCAGAAGCGGAACTTGAAGCCCTATCTGGGTTACTATCGGTATCAGGGCGTTTCTGAAAATGTGCTTTATCTGCACCCTTGACGGGGAAAGCCCCTTTGACCTTGCGGTCTTTACGTGTTCGGCATTGCGCGATTCGAGCATGCTTGCGCGGGTATATCGGATAAACGACGCCATCTGATGCCACGACAGCACCATGACGGGCATTATCATATGCTTTATCGTGTCCCACGCCCCGGTTTCTCCCGTCGTGTTCATGCCGAGCATAGGCAGCCATCCCAACCTTACGGAGAATAAGTATATCAACACAAGACTGTAAAAGAACGTCGGCACCGCCTGCCCTAAAAAGGCGAATGCATTGCTCAGATAATCCAAAGCTCCGTAAGGCTTTATCGAGACCAAGATTCCGAGGGGGATGGCTATAAGTAAGGCTAAGCCTAAGGAGGTTCCCATTAAAAGCAGGGTGGGTCCGATGCGCGGGATTATCAGGTCGGACACTGCGGAGTTAAAGCGATAGGACACGCCCCAGTCCCCTTTTATAAAGTCTCCGAGCCAGTCCGCATACTGTACGACGATGGGACGGTCAAGCCCCAATGACTTTTCAAGCGCCTCATACGCCTCCGGCGACAGGTTGGCGTCCGCGGTTAAAAGATCCAGCGGCCCGCCCGGTGCAAAATGCGCCATGACGAACACTAAGAAGGTGATTCCCACGAATACCAGTATGCTTATCAATACGCGCTTTATGATGTATTTTAGCATTGCCTCTCCTTTTTAGTCGTTTTATGCGGCACTATTCGTCCTGCGGCCCTCTGCGATCGATCCGAAGTTTCCTGTAATCGGTGGGGGATACTCCGAGGGTGTTTACAAAGCTCCGATAAAACGACGAATATTCCTTGAACCCGCATTCCTGCGCGATGTATTCGAGCGTGTAGCGGTTTTCGTTCAGCAGCTTTGCCGCATAGTCCATGCGAAGGCTGTTGCGGTACTTGCCGTAGCTCGATCCCGTAACCTCTTGAAACGCCTTGCAAAACTGTGCGCGGCTCATGGCACACTCCCTTGCAGCCTCCTCGGAACTTATCGTCTTTTTAAGCTGCTCGCGCATCTGCGCGGTAAAGCTCAAAATCCTCGTCCGTTTCTCTTCAAAACCTTCGTCGAACGGCGAGTCGTCGGCGCTCCATTCGGCACGCATAACGTCGACGATGAGGCTTACCAGCATTCCCTGAAGCTTCGCGGTGTAGAAAAACTGCCGCTCCCTAAGCTCCTGAAGCATTTTAATCAGCATGGCGGTGATACGCTTCGCGTCCTCGTCGGAGAAGGTTATCTTGTGAAGCTGTTCCGCCGACAGGTTGCGTTTGGACTGAAGATACTCTCCCGCGATTCCGCTGAGTACCTCCAAAGGGAGAAACGGAAGCTTGAACGAAACCGCGTAATAGGGCGCCCAGCCCTGCACTCCGTCGATATGGTGTTCCATAAGCGGAGGAAGCAGTATGGCATCGTTTGCGTTCATCTCTTCGATGATGCCGCAACGCGAATGACGAACCTTGCCCTTTGCCACAAACATAATCTGATAGAAGTCATGGAAATGCGGAGTAAGCGCGCGCGAGGTGTTCTTCACCTCCAAAACGTGAAACTCTTTCAATGCAAATTCATGATCTCCTATTAAATATTTTTTCATATTCCTCCTCGAATACGCCTTTTGGCTTAAGCTAAGGATAGCACCTTGAATATTGATAAATCAATAGCTTTTCGGGGATTAAAGACAAAATGCAACAATAAAAAAACAAATTACAATGGCTGTATAAAAATCCAAGTCCTATAATGAATCTGCGGGGCTTTTTGCTTTTCCCGAAGCGCTGCCTGTCGCAACTACCACGGTGAACCTTCTTTCGTAAACGGTTCGGAAAGGATTATATGAAGCTACTCTCACTTAGCGGAATCCTCGGCTACGGTTTTTCCGAGGAGGCGCTGAAAAATGCTTTTATCGAGCCGCCCGATTTTGTGGGTGTTGACGGAGGTTCCGTCGATCCCGGGCCGTATTATCTCGGCAAGGGCGTTTCATTTACAACCCGCGACTGCGTAAAAAGGGACGTTTCCCTGTCGCTTGCGCCCTCGCTGAAAGCCCGTGCACCCTACATAGTCGGCACTGCGGGCGGCAGTGGCAGCGCTGTTCATTTGGAATGGCTTCGCGATATTTTTTTGGAAGTCGCAAAGGAACAGGGTCTGTCGTTTAAGATGGCTCTTATCTATACCGATGTGGACAAACCCTACGTTCTGCAAAAGTTGCGCGAGGGCAGGGTGACCGCCCTCGGGGATCTTCCTCTTACCGAAAAATCCGTGACGGATTCCTGCAGGATAGTAAGTCAAGTCGGAGTTTCTCCCATTATCGAGGCGCTTAAAGCAGGAGCGGATGTCGTTCTCTCCGGCCGCTCCTGCGATACGGCGATATTTGCTGCACCCTGCATCATGAAAGGCTACGATCCTGCGCTCGCCTTCCATATGGCGAAGATTATGGAATGCGGCTCCATGTGCGCCGAACCCATCTCCGCCGCCGACATCATGCAGGGCGTCATCGAAAAGGATTATTTTGAGCTTACGCCCGCAAATCCCAATCGCCGTTGCACCGTTAGAAACGTTGCCGCGCACACGATGTACGAGCAGAGCAACCCATACATGATATACGAGCCGGACGGGGTGATTAACCTGATTGACTCGCAATACGAGCAAGTAGGCGAACGAACCGTCCGCGTCAGCAAAAGCAGGTTCACTCCCACCGATAAGCCTACGCTAAAGCTCGAAGGCGTGCGTCCGATGGGGTTCCGCTCTATGGCGGTTGCGGGAATTAAAGATCCCGAAACGATAAAGAGAATCGATGAAATCTTCGAAGGCGTCTGCGCCTTTGTCCGCGAAAACACGAGGGGGCTTTTGAGCGCCGACGATTATAAGCTTTCGCTTCATAAATACGGAACCGCGCTTACAAAGGACTGCTGCTCGGAAATCACGCACGACCTCGGACTGATAATCGATGTCGTCGCAAAAACCGAGGAAAGTTCCTCATTTGTACTTTCCCTTGCCCGCTCGCGTATGTTACACTATGACTATAAGGGAAGAAAGGGAACCGCGGGCAACCTCGCCTTCCCGTTCTCACCCTCGGATATTCATTTGGGAGAGGTCTTTGAATACAGCATCTACCATCTTGCGGAGGTGAACTCCCTGCTTGAAACATCCGAAATTCACTATATAAACGTCGGAGGTGCCAATGACACGCTTGGTTGATCTTGCTACCGTGGTGCGCAGTAAAAACGCCGGCCCGCTGTGGCTGACGCTGGATATTATGTTTGACGGGGAGAAGGACTATTCCCTCGCCCTAAATTCCGAGGCGATAAACGCAACGAAAATCGCCGAACTCTATGGCGTCCCTGCCGAGAAGGTCAGCATCATTCCCTATCCCATCGTAAATTCGATTAAGATAACGATACCCCGAAAACTCGTCAGCGGTTCCTTGGGCGAAACCGATGTGTACGGCTGTCAGCAGTATACCCCCCTGTTTTCGGTTATGATTTGAAAAGGAAGTGTGACGGCACATGATTACAAAGGAAGCATTAAAACGCGCCGCTCTGCTTGCAATAAAGCGGGGCGCAACCTATGTGGCGGACGACGTTTTTTCGGCGTTTGAAAAAGCGATAGCCAGCGAGAACGGCGCGGCTGCAGAGGGGCTTACAAGAACGCTCGAAAGCTTGAAGGTCTCACGCGAAAGGGAACTGCCTGCCTGCCCCGACACGGGCTGGCCGCTGTTCTTTTTAAAGATAGGCAACGAAGCCGTGCTTGAGGGCGGAATTATGACCTTGGAGGAGCTTATAAAGGACGCTGTGCGCGAATGTACCAATGCGGGCATCTTGCGCAAGACCATGAAGCACCCCCTGACAGGTTTTGATCCGGGCGACAACGTAGGTGAGAACATTCCCTCCTTTACCTATAGATTCGTTCCCGGAAACGCCGTTGAAATAACCTATGCCGCCAAGGGCGGCGGCTCGGAGGTCTTTGGAGGAACCCGTCATCGCATGATAGCCTTTTCGGACGGGACAAGCGGAATAAAGCAGTTTATAATCGACGCCTTTGCAGCCTCGGCTCGGGCGGGCGCGGTCTGTCCTCCGGGCATCTTGGGCGTCGGCCTTTTTTTCCAGTCTGTGGCGAAGCTGCTGCTTCTGTCCTCCGGGCATCTTGGGCGTCGGCATAGGCGGCACAGCCAACATCGCCGCAAACCTTGCAAAGGAAGCGGCGTGCCTTAGGAAGATAGGCTCGCACCACCCCGACCCAATGTTTTCCGAGCTTGAAAAGGAGCTTTGCGATGCTATAAACTCGCTCGGCATCGGTCACATGGGCGCGGGCGGCAGAACGAGCGTCTTTGCCGTGCATATCGAATACGCCTACACTCATATCGCGGGCGTTGCGGTCGCTACAAGCACCAACTGCTGCGTTGCGCGAAGAGCCACCGTTCGGGTCGATGAAGAAGGCTGTAAGCTTATGGACGGTGCATATTGGTTTGACGGGAGGTAGAATATGGCTTGTTATTATCTAAAAACCCCGCTTTCGGAGCAGGACGTGCGGCAGCTCAAAATCGGAGACTCCTTGTACCTAAGTGGAAAAGTCTTTACGGGCAGATCGCGCATTCACCGCTATATATTTGACGAGGGAAACGAGCTTCCGTTTTCCATAGAAAATGCCAACGCTATGATCCATGTAGGTCCCATCGTCGTGTGCGAGGACAATAAGTGGAACCTCGTGTCCTTTATGCCCACCTCCTCGCTTCGCTTTGAAAAATGGAGCACGCAGGCGGTGAAAGAGTGGAAGCTGCGCATGATCGTGGGCAAGACC
>JAUNBP010000010.1:0-17836 GCA_030526995.1 Clostridia bacterium | reverse complement strand
CACGATGGGCAAGGCCACGATGGACGCCATGCGCGATTTCGGCTGCGTTCACGTTTCGCCGCAGAGCGTAAGCCCGAATCTGTGGCTCGACTCGATAAAGATAAACGGCGTTGAGCTTTTCGAGGAGCTTGGCAGCATCGAGGCCTCGTGGCAGCTTGAGCTTGACAAGCTCGGTCCCTTCATAGTGGACATCGACGCCGAGGGGAACAACCTGTTTGAAACTATGGACGAGAACGTGCGTCTTGCCCGCGATAAGGCGCTTGAAAACATGGGCGTGCCAAAGGACTTCTCCCCGACACGCCTCTATTGATTCGGCTTATTGTTCGTTTTCGGCGGCTGTTTCTACACGGGACAGCCGCTCTTTCTTTTCGATGTGGCGGTTACGAAACCACAGGCATACGTCCGCCGAGATCATGAGCAAGTTGATGATATAGAGGATGAGGACGATATCCGGGTGGTAAAAAATCTTGTGAAGAATTCCAAAGGCATAGCCTATAACCACGACCATGGAAAACATCAGGCTCTTGCCGCCCGTGCTGCGGCTCTTATAGGACTTCACCAAGGAAACCGGCCACGCAAGCCCGAAGCAAAACAACATTGCCGCCTCAAAAAAACTCATACGTTCCTCCCGAATACTATCGTTTAATGCCAGTATAGGCGCAAATACTGCGCAAATAAAGCGATAATTCCCCAAATCGGATGAAATGCAAGGATAAAAAGCAAAAACGAAAACTCCCACGACATTTTGCAACCGCAGCTATGCAAATCATCTTTATTTTTTCAAATTCTGTTTTCTTTCTTGACCGAAACCCCTCATCGGGATATGCTTATTTTAACGGTACAAGGAGGCGGGCATATGGAACGAAACATTGAACAAAGGGCATTTGACTATATCGACGAACATTTTGATGAGGCGGTTTCGTTTTGGAAAGCGCTTGTGGAAGCGGAAAGCCCCTTTTGGAACAAGGCTGCCGTGGATAGTGCGGTTACGAAGATGGCGGAGTTTGCCGAAAGCAAGGGACTTTTCGTAAAGCGGAGGCTGTGCGATACCACGGGCGACGGGCTTATAATCTCCTACTCGGAGGGGGAATATCGAAACGGCGTTACGCTTATGGCTCATCTGGACACCGTGCATGAGATAGGCTCGTTCAAGCCTGCGGTTGAGATTCGAGACGATTGGATGTACGGGGCGGGCGCGGGCGATTGCAAGGGAGGCGCCGTCATGGCACTCTACACCCTGCTTGCGCTTCGTCATTCGGGCTATCGCGCAAGACCCGTAAAGCTGATTCTCGTCGGCAACGAGGAGGGCGGCAGACCCGAAGCGGAAAACTATCTGCCCGAGGAGCTTAACGGAAGCGCTGCACTTTTCAACTGTGAAACGGGGCGCGAGAAGGATATCGTCACCTCCCGAAAGGCGAGCATAGGCGCGGTGTTCACCGTTCGTGGCACGGCGGGACACATCGGCAACCTCGACAGCGCTCCTAAAAGCGCAATCCGTGCTGCCGCAGAGAAAATTCTCTATCTCGAAAGCCTCTCGGATTATGAAAACCGTACCTTCGTATGCGGCGAGGTCAAGGGCGGAAGCGTGTTTACCAGCGTTCCCAACGAATGTACCTTCAAGGTCAACTGCCGCATTCGCTCTTCAAAGGACATTCCGTGGCTGAAACAAACCCTAAAAGAAACCTCAGATCGGGAGGATGTCATAGGCACCTCCGCCACATTAAAGCTCACGGGTAACATCGTCCCGATGTCCCCGTCCCCCGCAAACGAAGAGTTGTTTCAAAGGTTCGACGCTGCGTCCCGCTCGTTGGGCTATCACGGTTGGAACCCCGTTCACAGCGGCGGCGCGTCCGATGCCTCCTATGCGGTGCAGCTCAATATCCCCGCCATCTGCGCAACCGGAGTCTTGGCGGAGGGCTCGCATACGCACAATGAGCGCGCGAACATTGAAGACCTCCGCACCCGCGCCCGAATCCATATCCGCACAATTTTAGAGCTGCCCAAGAATTTTCCCTTAGATGCGGAGAAGTAAACTCCCGCCCGCTTCCTGCAACCGCGTGCCGCTCACGGTTCGGGTAGTATTCTGTTGCCTTGCCACTGCGCTTGAGGCTTGACTCCTCGTCCATGCTTATTCTTTCTCGGTGTTATCTGCTTGTCCGGGGGGTCACGAGTATGATTGCCCGAAGCTGATCCGCCTGATTTGCGCAGAAAAACTTGTCACGGACCCGGGGCTTTTCTATGCTTTACGAAATTCGACGAATCGTGTATGATTGTATTACTACGGTATGTTGATATGTCCCGCGGCTAAGCATTAACTTGGTGAAAAGAGGTTATTATGAGGAAAATTGCAATCATCGACGACGGCTTTATGGACGAAGCCAAGCTTGAGCATATCCGCTCCGTCGCCAACGGCTGCGGCTTCTCTTCGGTAGACTATTATTCAAACGAAGAGGAGATGTTAGGTATGGAAGCCGAATATGAAATTTTGTTTGGTTCCTGCAAGCCCTCGTTTTTGAAAAAGATGAAAAAACTCAAATGGTTCTGCTGTGATTTTGCGGGGGTAGAGCCGTACATGAGCGATGAAATCTATCCAGATTCCGAAGTTATGCTTTCCAACACCTCCGGCGCATACGGCATTACGATCTCCGAACATATTACGATGGTTGCATTGATGCTGCTGCGGAACATGCCCACATTTCAAAGCTGCGCTCAGGATGCCGCTGGGCAGGCGCTCTACCGATGCGCTCCCTGTACGGAAGCACCATAACGATTGTGGGAGTATTGATATCGAGCACGAATCTAAATCTGCCCTCGTCCAAATCGGCGGGGCTTCGTCAAATTTTGAATATTATAGGTTATAAACCTCGTGTCGGGTGGGGTTGCGCAGATAGCCTTCGAATATCGGGAGATCGCGGCGGTATTCGTTAGGGGTTTTGCCATATATGCGTTTGAAGGTCTTGGTAAAGTAGTTTGCATCGAGCAGCCCGCAATACTGGGCTATGGCCTGCACCTGCATATCCGTAGCACCGAGGAGGAAGGCCGCATATTCGCACCGCCGTGAGTTGACATACTCGGTTAGCGTCATGCCCGTCTCGCGCTTAAAGAGCGTGGACAGGTAGCTTGGGTTGGCGTTGAGCGCATTTGCGTGCGCATTGAGGCTCAAGTCCGCTGTCAAATCGGTATCCGTCCTCAGCATCACCTGCCTCACGAGGGGCGAATACGGTTTCATCGTTCGGTTGTGCACGAGCTCACAGTAGCTCTCGGTCATCTCGCTGTGTAGGCTGTACAGCTGCTCGGTTGAGTGGGCAGCTTCTATCTTGCGGGCTATCGCCGAGGACAGCTTGTTTATATGATAGGGGTGCACGCCGCCACGCTGCGCTGCCTTGCGGAGCAGGGTGTTGATAATTATAGCGTAGTTTTTCATATTGCGTATAGGGTCGGCCGTGCGTCGCTCTATCGCAGACTTCCGCCCACCGGAAAGCATTCTCACCGCAGTCTTTGTCATACCCATGGACACCGCCTGCATCAGCTTTTCCTCATTAAAATAACGCTCCTCAAGCATACGAATTTCATACGCCTCGGCCATGCCGTCCGCCTCGGATGCGCCCTGTATTTGGAACACGGGCAGCTCGCGCGGCTCAAGGCGGCGTACGGCAAAGGCGTCTGCATCTCCCCAGAGCGCATTGCCGAGGGCGTTCATCAGCGCATCTATCACATCACCGTTTGCCATCACGGCGAGGCCTCGGTAGTAATGTTCGAGTACCGAGGTAAGCGAAGGCGAAAGCGAAAAACGCTCAAGCATTGTCACCACATCGGCCTCGCTTATCTCGCTTAAAAGATATGGCCCCACAAGCAGTATCTCCGTCTTGCCCTCATTCGGCAGCATGAGCGAACAGTAGCTGCACGCAAAATTATCTGTAACGTAATATACGGTGTTTGCGGAGTATCTTTTGAAAAGCTGCGGCTCGAGTTCGAATGCGCCGAGCAATCTGCGCAGCCCGCCGTCCACCTCCGGCAACTCATCGGGCAAGAATATGTGCGAGGGTATGTTTAGCTGTGCAAGCAGCCGCCGAAAAAAAGCCAGTTCCCTATCGTATTTCATTATCGCACTCCTCATAATTCGTAACTATCGGCGGCAACCAAAAATTGCACTATAACCCCTCAAAAAAATACTCGCTAACGAATGTTCAAATTTATTATACTATGTTCAGACAAAATGCGCAAGCCGTAACTTGGCAGTGCAAAGGCCATATGAGAGCAGCGTGTCGGCATGATATAGGCTTTTTCCCGCAGGGCGGGAGCGATAATACAACTGATACTTTAGGAGGAGAAAACGCAATGGAATCTACAACGAAGAAAACGCCGCGTCCATTTGGCATGAGGGACAACCTCGCCTATGCGGCAGGTGATTTCGGCTGCAACATGAGCTTTGCGCTCAAGGGCACGCTGGTCATCTTCTGGACGCAGTTCATGGGAATGAACTCGCTGCTCTACGCAGGACTGCTGCTGCTGGTGCAGGTGTGGGACGCAATCAACGACCCAATCATCGGCGTGATGATTGATGCCGACAGGAGAAAGTACAAGCTCGGCAAATTCAAAACCTACATCTTTATAGGCTCTATCGGCCTCGTTATCGCAGGCGCACTGTGCTTCATACCCCTACCGAACGCCTCTACAATCGCAAAGAACATCATCTTTGTGGCAGGCTACGTAATTTGGGACGCCTTCTACACCGTGGCAAACGTGCCATACGGCGCACTGCTCTCGCTCATCTCGAGGAATCCGGGCGACCGCGCAGCGCTCTCCACCTGGCGCAGCCTCGGCGCCCTCGTCGGCAACATACTCACCATGGTGCTGATCCCCATACTCATTTACGATTCGAACCAGAACATAGTAGGCGGCAGGGTATTCCTTGTTGCAATCGTGATGGGCGTGATAGCCTTCATAGCCTTCCAGCTCATGATACGTAACACCGTGGAGCGTGTGGAGACCGATGAAGTAAAGATAACCGAGAAAGAAAGGCCCAAGTTCAACGTACTCAAGGCCATGGGCAACTTCCTTAAAAACCGTGCCGCAGTCGGCGCAACGCTCGCAGCGATGGGTATGTTCATCGGTATGCAGGGCGGTGCAGCGGCCGTTACGGTTCTGTTCCAGTCCTATTTCCAGAACGTGCAGATTTCGGGCATCGTGCAGATGTTTTCCATGCTGCCGATGATAATATTCGTACCCGTTATCCGCAAGCTCGCCGTGAAGTTCGGCAAGAAGGAGATCTCCGTAGTCGGTGCGCTGTGCAGCGTAGTTGCCTGTGTGCTGCTTTTGGTGCTGCCCATAACGCCGGACGGCAAGGGCATAGCCATATACATCGTCTGTCAGCTCATAAACAGCCTCGGTCTCGGCGTGTACAGCTGCGTGAGCTGGTCGCTCATGGCCGATGCGATAGACTACAACCAGTGGCGCTTCGGAATGCGTGAGGAGGGCGTGGTATACTCTCTGCATTCCTTCTTCCGCAAGCTGGCACAGGGCATCGGGCCGTCCCTGGTCCTCGTTGTCATGGTGGCGCTGGGCTATGTAGAGGCCAATCAGGGTGCGCAGACGGCTGATGTGGCGCTCAATATGCGCTACCTCGTAGCAGCGCTCTACCTGTTTAGTGCCATCATACAGTTCGTTGCGCTGAAGTTCGTGTACAACATTGACAAAAAGACCCTCGCAACCATGAACGAGGAGCTTGAAACCCGCCGTGCAGAATCGTAAGCCTCGGCACAATACGGGCACAAAGCAGAAATGACAAACTTATCCGCCTTCCGTCGCGAAAAACGCTGACGGTAGGCGGACTCTACACAATACAAAGAAAGGAAAAAATATGAGAACCATTTTGAACATAAACGAGGGCTGGACCTTTGAAAAGCCCAACGCCGCACCGGAGCAGGTGAACCTGCCCCACACGTGGAACGCCACGGACGGCCAGGACGGCGGAAACGACTACTTCCGCGGCGAATGCCGCTACTTAAGGCGGCTTGGCGAGCTTCCCAAGGGCGAGCTCGTGTATGCTGAGTTCGAGGGCGCAAATTCATCCGCAAGGGTGCTGCTAAACGGCGTGGCACTCGGCGAACACCACGGCGGCTACTCCACCTGGCGGGTCAACCTCACCCCTGCCTTAGGCGGAGAGAATCTGTTGGAGGTTTTTGTTGACAACAGCCCCAATGACAGCGTATACCCGCAGATGGCGGACTTCACCTTTTACGGCGGACTCTACCGCAATGTGAAGCTCATAGGCGTGTCCGCCTCACACTTTGACTTGGACGATGCGGGTGGCCCCGGCCTCTATGTCACGCCAAAAGTCAAGGGTCGTGCTGCGCACATTGAACTAAAGGTCGGCCTCAAAAACGCTGCCGAGGGGCAAACTATACGCTATACCGTAAAGGATGCCGAGGGAAATGTCGCATTTGAAGCCACCGTGCCCGCCTCGAATACCGTCATAGAGTTCGACCTTGCCGATGCTCACCTGTGGCAGGGGCGCAAGGACCCGTACCTCTACCGTGCGGACGCCGAGCTTCTATTTGACGGCGCCGTGCTCGACAATGTGAGCGTGCGCTTCGGCTGCCGTGCGTTTGAGATAGACCCCGCTCGCGGCTTCATACTCAACGGTGAACAATACCCGCTGCGCGGCGTATCCCGCCACCAAGACAGGTGGGGCGTTGGCAATGCGCTGCTGCCCCAACACCATGAGGAGGATATTAAGCTCATAAGCGAGCTCGGCGCAACAACCATTCGCCTTGCGCACTATCAACACGCCCAATACTTTTACGACCTCTGTGACGAGTACGGCATGGTCGTGTGGGCGGAGATACCCTACATCTCAAAGCACCTGCCCAACGGCAGGGCGAACACCCTAAGCCAGATGCGCGAGCTTGTCACGCAGAATTACAATCACCCCTCAATAGTTGTGTGGGGGCTTTCGAACGAGGTGACCATGAGTGGAAAGAGCGACCCCGACCTCATAGACAATCACCGCGCACTCAACGACCTCTGTCACGAGCTTGATAAGACCCGCCTTACCACCGTGGCCGCAGTGTCCATGTGCGATATACACGATGAGTACCTCAAAATACCGGATGTAATATCCTACAATCACTACTTCGGCTGGTACGGCGGAGAGACCTCCATGAACGGCCCGTGGTTCGACAATTTCCGTGCAGAGCTGCCCGACATACCCGTAGGCATAAGCGAATACGGCTGTGAGGCGCTCAACTGGCATACCTCGAATCCCATTCAGGGCGACTACACCGAGGAGTATCAGGCCTATTACCATGAGGAACTCATAAAGCAGATAGCCGAGCGCAAGTACCTCTGGGCGACGCACGTATGGAATATGTTTGACTTCGGTGCGGATGCACGCAACGAGGGCGGCGAGAACGGGCAGAATCACAAAGGGCTCGTCACCTTCGACCGCAGCTATAAGAAGGATTCCTTCTATGCCTACAAGGCGTGGCTGAGCGATGAGCCGTTCGTGCATATTGCGGGCAAGCGCTATGTCGATCGGGTGGAGGATGAGACGAGAGTTACGGTATATTCCAACCAAAACGAGGTGGAGCTGTTCGTAAACGGCGTGAGCGTCGGAAAACAAACAGGCGCACCCTTCTTCTACTTCAAGGTTCCCAACGTGGGCGAGAGCGTTCTGCGTGCCGTGACCGAAAAATGCAGCGACGAAAGCCGAATCCGCAAGGTAGCAGTCTTTAATGAGGCCTACCGCCTAAAGGAGAAGGGCGCACTGCTCAATTGGTTCGACATCTCCGCACCGGAGGGCTATTTCTCGCTCAACGACAAGCTCGGCGATATAATGAAAAATCCGTACGGCAGGGAGCTGTTCAGCAGTCTGTTTAAGCAGTTCTCGGCGAACGCCGGCTCTATGGCAGCCGGCATGGAAATAAATGAGAATATGATGCGCATGATGGGTGGCTTCACCGTGTTGCGACTGATGAATCTCATGGGCACGGCAGGCGTGAAGGCTACGAAGGAGCAGATGCTTTTCCTAAACGAGCAGCTCAACAAGATACCCAAAAAATAGGTCTTAGCCGACTATCGAACGGTATAATATTAAATGGCGCATATCGGACTCCGTTGTCCGATATGCGCCATAGCTTTATGCCATCTATTGTGTCTGCGTTCGCCTGCCTTATCTTTTCACGCGCGCATTGCCCGAGTATATGCTCCACAATTGCTCCTCGTCCGCAGGTGTGGCATAGTCGTCGAGCGAGGCCGCCGCAAGAGCCCCTGCCGCCCAGCCGAGACCGAGGCAGTCTGCTGCGCTCATGCTGCGGTATATGCCGTAGAGCAGGCCGCCGGTGAAGCCGTCGCCACCGCCTATCCTGTCGAGCACTGCTATGCTGCGAGGCTCCTCAAAGTACCAGTCGCCGTCTGCCCACAGTATTGCGCCCCAGAGATGCTCGTTGGCGGAGAGCACCTGTCTAAGCGTGGTGGCGAAGCAGCTCACATTGGGAAAACGCTCCCGTGCCTCGCCTATCATGGCCTTAAAGGACTCGATATCCCCCTTCACATTGCCACCGCCGACCTTCGGCCCGTGTATGCCGAGCGCAAGCTGGAAATCCTCCTCGTTGCCCACAAGCACGTCTGCAAGCGATGCTATGCGGGTAAATGCCGCCGTAAGCTCCTCCTTGCGCCCCTCCCAGAAGGACGCCCGATAATTCAGGTCGAAGCTTATAAGCGTGCCACAAGCCTTTGCCGTCTGCGCCAGCTCCACGCAAAGCCTCGCCGTTTCGCTCGAGAGTGCTGCGATAAGTCCGGATATGTGAAGGATCCCCACACCCTCTTCGGCAAATATCCGCTTTGTGTCAAACTCGTCTGCCGTCATCGTACAGCCGACTTCGCCCGCCCTGTCGTTCCACACGCGCGGGCCCCTCATGCCAAAGCCCGAATCGGCTATGTTGAACTGGTGTCGCAAGCCCCAGGGGCCGCCTTGCGGAACGCTTGCGCCCTCACAGCGGATGTTGCGGCGGCGCAGCTCGCCCTGTATGAAGAGCGAAATAGGGCTGCCCTCCACAAACTTTGTCAGCGCAAGGCACTCGTGCCCCAGCGATGCGGCTATGTTGAGCACGTTTGATTCCGCACTCGTAGCCTGCATGACAAAATCTCGGCTCGTCTGCACGCTCTGCCTGTTTGCAGGCGTTATCCTAACGCCCATGCTGGTGGGGCAGGCGATGGCGTATTTGCAGTTTTTCTTTATCGCAAGATTCATGGTTACCTCCAAATTAAGAATTCATTTTGATTATAAATGGGCTTTTAGGAGCAGAAGCAAAATATGCCCTATACTCCGCTGTAGGATGAAAAGCCGCCGTCAACGGGTACGACTATGCCTGTTACAAAGCCGCTTGCATTGCCGTCGGATAGCCATAAGAGTGTGCCTATAAGGTCCTCCGTCTCCCCGAAGCGTTGCATAGGGGTGTGGCTTAGAATTTTATTCGCCCTGTCGGAGGGTGTTCCGTCATCTTTGAACAGCAGGCTGCGGTTTTGATTGCTTACAAAGAAGCCCGGGGCTATCGCATTTACACGAATGTTGCAGGGCGCAAAGTGTACGGCAAGCCACTGCGTTAGATTCGACACGCCTGCCTTTGCGGCAGAGTAGGCGGGAATTTTAGTCAGCGGACGGAAGGCGTTCATCGAGGAGATGTTTATGATGTTGCCGCCGCCGTTTTCTATCATCCCCTTTGCAAACACCTGCGAACACAGCACTGCGGTTAGAATGTTTATGTCGAACACGAATCTAAATCCTCCCTCGTCCAAATCGAAGAAGCTCTTGACCTCGGGGTCGAGGTTTTTTTGCATCACCTCGTTGTCGGTGGTGCATTTGGGGTTGTTTCCGCCCGCGCCGTTTATCAAGGTTGTAACCGTGCCGAGCTTGCTTTCTATGGTCCGCTCCGCATCGATTAAACTCTGCTTGTCCAGACAGTTGACCGCCACCGCAAGGGCGGTGTAGCCCTTTTCATTCAAGTCTTGGGCAACCTTCTTTGCCGCCTCCTCGTTGTAATCGAGGACTGCCACCTTTGCGCCGCAGGCTGCAAGCACCTCGGCAAACGCCGACATCAGCACTCCGCCGCCGCCGGTAATTGCAACAACTTCCTTGGATAGATCCACTCTAAACGGTATTTTCATCTAAATATCTCCTTTTAATTTTTCTTCTTGTCGGCAAAGAACTTATCCCTGCACGCCCATAAGCCGAGTGCGGGGTTGGATATGTAAAATACCCTTTCACCGTCCACCGTGTTGAAGCCGCAGGTGAGCTTTTCGGGGTCGTAGCGCTTTACTGTTTCCTCGTAATCGGCATAGTTAAAGTTTACCTGCTCCACTTCCTCCCTTGAAAGCTTCGACACCGCATAGGTTATCTTAAACCTTCCGTCGCTGCTGCCGTGAATCAAGTGCGCCGCCGCCGAGAGGTTCCCCTTCAAATCATCGTTGTTTTGAGCCGCCTCAAGCACCCTCGCCCTGCCTATGTAGCCGTACTTGCGTATCAATAGATCTATGGCCTCGTCCTCACCGAAGCGCTCCACGCCCTTTGCTATTACAATTAGCTCGCCGCCGTCGGCTATAGCCATGCGTGTGCGGTAAATCGCCTTGTTGCCGAGCCACGTGCTTCTAAACTCCTCGGGTTCGAGATAGACCACGACCTTTTGAATCGGCTCGTCCAAAAAGACGATGTTGTTCTCTTGGCAGGTCTTAACCGCAGATTCAAACGCCTCCCTGCCCTCGGAAATGTACAGGCCTATCATATTGTCGTTTGAAATGACCGTTTGGAAGTAATGCACGTTGACTCCGCCAAGGTACTTTCTTTCGGCATAGTCGAACACCTTTCTCACCGGTGAAAAGTCCCTGCCCATGACCTTTTCCATGTCGCAGACTGCGCCTAACATATGCGAAGAATTTATCATGCTTGCGCCGCCGCAGCCCACAAAGAGATTCTTGTTGCCGTTCGCCATGCCCACAACCTCGTGCGGCACGACCTGACCTATCGATAAAACGGCATCGTAGTCCGAGGTTATGAGGCGGTTAATCTCAACGTCTATCGAAAAGTCGCACAGTCCGCCCGATACCTCGCGCACAAAGCCCGCGGGCACCTGCCCCAACTTTTCAACATCCTGCCGCCAGTTGTGGTTGATGATTCTTTCATAGGGAACGGCGGGATACATCCTTTTAGCTTCCTTTTGGGTCATAGGCACATGGGAGCCGAGCGCTATAAGCACATCGACCTTGCAAAAGGGGCTTAGCTTCTCGTACAAACGGGAGGTAATTATCCCTGCCCGACTGTAAAATCGTGTGATGTCGGGAGCTACGATAAGCACCTTTTTATAGCTCTTTGCGCGCTCAAGCCATCCGTCCAAGGCGGCGTTAAGCTGTTCCGTTGAAACGCCCGAAACGGTGTTTTCTGCCCTTATCATACTAAACATTGTAGGCGTCGCTGGTTGTCGAGCCGCCCTCGCCCGTCCAGTTGGTGTGGTGGAATTCGCCTCTGGGCCTGTCCGTGCGCTCGTAGGTATGCGCCCCAAAGTAGTCACGCTGTGCCTGCAAGAGGTTTGCGGGAGTTCTTGCTGCACGGTACCCGTCAAAGTAGCTCAGCGCCGCCGCAAATGCCGGGACGGCAATGCCGTTGTCGATGGCGGCCTTTACGATATTTCTGAGCGAATTTTGGCACTGCATCATGCTGTTATAGAAAAACTCGTCCATCAAAAGGTTTTCAAGGTTCGGATCCCGCTCGTACGCCTCCTTGATCTTGCCCAAAAATGCCGAGCGGATTATGCAGCCGCCCCGCCACATCAGCGCTATCTTGCCGTAGTTTAAGTCCCAATTATAGGTCGTTGCAGCGGAGCGCATTAGGGCGTAACCCTGCGCATAGGAGATAATCTTTGCGGCGTAGAGGGCGTTTCCCATATCGGCGATAAAGCCATCCTTATCGTAGGTTCCCTTGCAGGTTTCTATGGTCGCATAGCGCTGTGCAGCGCTTTTCCGTTCGTCAACCATGCCGGAAAGACACCTTGCAAACACCGCCTCACCAATGAGGGTAAGCGCCGTGCCCTCATCGAGCGCCGACATGACCGTCCACTTGCCCGTGCCCTTTTGCCCGGCACAGTCCAATATCTTTTCCACAAGCGGTTCCCCGTCCTCCCTCTGCTCAAATATATGGGAGGTGATTTCAATCAAGTAGCTTTCAAGCTTCGAGCGGTTGTAGGAAGCATAGGTCTTTGCCAGTTCATCGGCATCTAAGCTTAGCACGCACCTTAATATATCGTAGCTTTCGCAGATGAGCTGCATATCGCCGTATTCGATGCCGTTGTGCACCATCTTGACAAAGTGGCCTGCGCCGTTCTGCCCCACATAGTCGCAACAGGGTTCACCGTTTACCTTGGCGCTGATGCCCTGCAAGATGGGCTTTACGATTTCAAACGCCTCGCGCGAGCCGCCCGGCATGATGCTTGGGCCCTTTAGCGCACCCTCTTCGCCACCGGAAACGCCCGTGCCTATGTAGTACAGCCCCTTGCTTTCAACATACTCCGTGCGGCGGATGGTGTCTTTGAAGTTGCTGTTGCCACCGTCGATGATAAGATCGCCCTCGTTGAGCAAGGGAATCAGCGTGTCAATGGTCTGATCCACCGCTGCGCCCGCCTTTATCATCAAAAACACCTTCTTGGGCGAGGATAGCGAGTTTACAAAGTCCTGTATGCTGTGTGCCCCGTAAAACCTCTTGCCCTTGGCTCTGCCCTTTATAAAGGCATCGACCTTCTCCGTTGAGCGGTTGAATACGCTGACGGCAAAGCCCTTGCTTTCCATGTTCAGGGCCAAGTTTTCGCCCATGACGGCAAGCCCTATGATTCCAATGTCAGATTTCATACTTTTTTCTCCTTATATGTTAAAATAATTTTTGGCGTTGTAGTAGGAAACGGACGAGACTATTTCCTTTAGGATGTCCGTGTTGGGGGTGAACTCCCCGCGATTTACAAAGTCTGCGACAAAGCTGCATAATATCCTGCGAAAGTAGTCGTGTCGGGGGTAGGATATTATGCTGCGGCTGTCGGTCAGCATTCCCACAAAGCTTTTAAGATAGGAGAGGTTGCAGGTGGCTTTCAGCATCTCCGTCATGCCGTCGAAGGTGTCGTTGAACCACCATGCCGCACCCATCTGCACCTTGCCGGCGCACTCGCCGTCCACAAAGCAGCCCACCGTGGTGGCAACCATCGCATTGTCGGCAGGGTTAAGGTTGAAAATAATCGTCTTTCCGATGTTTTTACAGTCGTTAAGTATCTTCACAAGCCCGTCCATATAGCTCCTGTCCGATACCGAATCGTAGCCCGTGTCCGCACCCAAAAGCTTGTACATGGCGGCGTTGTTGTTGCGCTTGGCGCCTGCGTGAAGCTGCACGGCAAAGCCTCGTTTATAGCTGCCCCTTATCATATGGGTCAGCACATAGGTGATGTATTTATCCTTGTCGTGCACCCGGCCGCAAAGCGCATCGCAAAATATTTTGTTCACCTCGGCTGAGCTTGCTTTCTCGTAATTTAAGCCCTCGAAGGCGTAGTCCGCCGAAACGCAGCCCGCATTCAAAAAGGCGTCCAACTGTTTGTCGAGCGCAAAGAGCAGGTCGGTTAAATTCGTTATTCGAATTCTCGTGACCTCTGACAGCTTTTGAATATATGCGCCGAAGTTTTCATCCTCGATATTTATTGCCTTGTCCCCTCTTATTGCGGGCAGCACCTTGGTTTCAAAGCGGGAAGCAGCCAACGCTTTATGGGCGGCAAGGTCGCAAAAGATCTCCTCTATCGTGCAAATCGCCTCAACGTTCGACATGGCGATGATGCGCTTGGGCGAGAGGCACTTGGTTTTTATGGCTTCGTTCGCCTTTTTATAGATAAGCTCCGCATTTTGAGGCAGAATCTCCTCCTCAACGCCGAAGTACTTACTAAGCTCCATCTTGCTCCAATGGTACAGGGGAGAACCTATGGCATAGCTTAGGGCTTGAATGTACTTTTCAAACTTTTCAAAGTCTCCTGCATCGCCGGTTATATACTTTTCGGCAACGCCTGCGGTACGCATGAGCCGCCACTTGTAGTGGTCGCCGTACAGCCACATCTGAGTGATGTTTTCGTATGGTTCGTCGTTAAGTATCTGCATGGCGTCAAGGTGACAGTGATAGTCCACTATCGGCAGATCCCTAACCTCTCGGTACAGCTCGCACGAAAGGGCGCTTGTCAGCATAAAATCCTTGTTCATGGTTTCACCTCGCTTCTATAAAACCATACACTGTTGTTTTTGCAATTAAAACAGCGTATTTTGCTATAATATTGACAAATCCTGCTGTGTATGATATGTTGGCAGCATGAAAAAGGATACGGTATGGCAATCGCGCCAACAGATGGCACGCAAGGAATTTGAAATATTCCACTATTACGATCGCTACATAAAGCAGGTGCGGCTGCATCACCACGATTTTTACGAGCTGTACTACTTTGTAAGCGGCTCGGTGGAGTACACCGTGGAGGGCAAGACTTACAGCCTCGAATCGGGCGATCTGATGTTGATAAGCCCCAACGAGCTGCATCAGCTGATCGTGCCCGACAATGCGCCCTACGAACGCTTTGTGCTGTGGATAGACCCGAAGTTTTTGGAACGGAACTCGACGGCCAACACCGATTTGAAGCAGGTTTTTGCAAGCGTTGTCGGAGACAATCGCATACGCCCCCGCCGCTTTGACTGCAATATTTTATACGACAAGCTGGAGAAAATTGCGGCCTCTGCGGACTCTTTAGCCTTCGGTTCCGATCTTTGGTGCCGCAATGAAATAATAGGGCTATTGCTCATAGCAGCCTCCTTAAAGCAGGGACAGGTGAGTGGGCAGCACCATGAAAACGGGGTTGTTGCTGCGGCACTGCAATATGTGGATATGCACCTTGAAGAGAACCTTTGCATAGAGGATATTGCCCGTTCCTGCTTTGTAAGCCCCTCGAGGCTGTCCCACCTTTTTAAGCAGGTAATAGGCACGTCCCTATATCAGTACATCGTCAAAAAGCGGCTGATAAGGGCAAAGGAGCTGCTTCGAAGCGGGCTCAGCGCCTTCGACACCTATTCGCAATGCGGCTTTGGGGACTATGCAAACTTTCTCCGCGCCTTCAAAAAGGAGTACGGCCTAACCCCCAAGCAATACATCCTGCAAAATTCCGCAGGCTCGATATCGAGCTTTCCTCTTACTTAAACACAATAAGGGGCTTTTTGCCCCGGCGTGAAGTCATATATTTTGTTTGCCGACTGTCATAGGGTTGATAAATGTGCGATTTTGTATCTAAACAACGGCGTGAGCCTCAAACCTCCCCTGCTCCAACGCCGCAAACACCCATACCACCCTTTGGGCTTGTCCGGTTTCGATGGACAGGGTGCAGTCGTGGGGGTAGATGTTGGTGGTGAGGTTGTATTTTCTTACCCGGTCGCAGGTGGTAAGGGTACAGCAAAAAAGCCCTGTTTGGGGAGTTTTTTCGTGGAAAAAGCGGTGTGCGCCATAGTTGGTACGCTTGTAGGCCCCGTCAACAGCAAAGCGTCGCCCTCGTCGCTTGAAAAAAGCACATTGTCGCTGTTAAGATAGGTTTTGACGTCGCCAAAATCAAGGTTTTCAAAGACCCGTTTCAGCTCCGCCATAGTCACCTTGTTCTTGCCGAACATATTGACGCCCCGAAGCAGGGCGATAAATCTTTTCATGCCGTGAACCTCCACCGCAAGTATAGCACAAAACACTCCTCCTTACCACTACGCTTCATGGAGGAGGGATGTATCTTTGCGACATTTTTTCCTTGCTTTGAATGAGAGATATTCTGTGATTAGCAAATTGCCAGCAAGTTAATTTTCCTTTGTTTTCCCTTCTGTATCTTGAAAAAGTCACATAAAACAAGGCTTTTTCAAAGGGGGATACCCTGATTACATTTCTGTCCGGCAAGTTACCGGCAAGTTAAATCACGCCCATACCGGGATGTATTTCATATATCTTGGTGCAGTAGTTGGATTGAGCGGCTTAATCAGTTTTTCATCAACGGCATCTTTTATTAAACGAGAAATGCTTCCGGATGATGAGTCCTTAAGCCCAAATCGGTTTCTAAGCGATGTGTTTGTCAATTGCTCCCCTTGCACCTGTTTAATACAAGCGTGAAGGTAACAAGCCCATAATTTTTCCTCTCTTGAAATACTGGAAAAAGGAATTTCAGAATACAGAGTCACTCGTGTGCTTTCATCGAAAAGCTCGATTTTTGGAGCCGACAATTGTGCAAGCTCACAAACAAGTTCAAAATAAAGTACGCTTTATTTTAACGTAAACTTGCGTTGCGTCGCTGATGAATGCCGGACTTCTTTACTCCAATACAATTCATTTTCCACGGTTTGAGCCTTCTCGCTTTATAAAGCCGCTGTCCTTCAGTGTATGAATTGCACGTTCTACGGTGCGGTCTGTCACGCCTATCTGATTGGCAATCTTTTTTGCGGAGAGATGCGGTTCTTTGTGGATGCCCGACAGCACCTCCACCTCGATTTCCGACAAATATCCGACATTATTTCCGACACCATCATTACCATCATGATTACCATCATCCACCTTAAACTGTTGATCTTATTTCTTCCTCTATAAGACGTCGAAACTATATCACGAAAAGTATGTGAAATTCGTGACATAAGCTTAAAAACAAAATTTAAGACGTATAATCTCTCCAAACGAAGATATTCTCAAAATAAGAAAAGGAGCCCCTTGTAATCATGTCACGAATAATGTATAATACTCGTGACACGAAAGGAGATGTAGATATGGACAACGGATATACGAGGCAAATTCGTGAACGTATCGCCGGGGCGGAAGACGGAACCGTTTTTATTGCTTCTGACTTTGCAGATATTGCCGATACAGCGACAATTCGTCAAAGTCTGAAAAGACTGACCGAAGCGGGATTGCTGCGACGCATTGTAAATGGAATTTATGAAAAGCCCCGATATAGCGAACTGCTGAAGGAATATGTGGCAGTCGATCCGGAGGCGGTGGCAAAAGCGTTAGCTCAAAATTATCATTGGAGCATAGCTCCGTGTGGGAACACGGCTCTGAATCTGCTCGGTCTTTCTTCACAGGTCACAGCCGTTTGGTCCTATATCAGCGATGGGCCATATAAAACCTATGAGTGGAATTCTACAAAATTGGAGTTTAAGCACCGAACGAACAAGGAAATTACAGGACTGTCCTATACAACAAGCCTGGTTGTACAAGCATTGAAAACATTGGGCAGGGCAAATGTTACATCCGAAATCATACAATCGCTTTCCGATAAGCTGACGGAAGCCGACAAACAAGCCATGCTGAAAGAAGCAACGGAAGCAACGGATTGGGTATACGATACCATTCGTAAAATTGCCGGAGGGAAGGTCGTACAATGAGAAAAGTAGCAAGGTTCTCGAATCGTGAACGCAGCGAACTGTTCCGAAATACAGCGGATAAAATGGGCTTAACCGATGCCATTGTGGAGAAGGATTTTTGGGTATGCTTTATGGAAACATCCCCTCTTTCGAGGAAGTGATTGGTTCGGTTCGGGAACTGGAGAGAGAAATCAATTCACTTTAACAAGCAAATGTTTCTTTGACATCGATTTCTACGAGAACTGTATGTAACATAAAAACCCATCTCCTGCTTACCGAAATAGCAGGAGGTGGGCGGTGGACAAATGTGTGATTTTGTATGTAAACAACGGAGTGAACCTCAAACCTCCCCCGACTTTTGCAAGCAAACGGCAAAAATGGCATAATAACAGGCTTTTCACCG
>JAUNBP010000009.1 GCA_030526995.1 Clostridia bacterium | reverse complement strand
GGCTTTTTCAAGTGGTCGATTATCCTTATGATTGTCGGCGGCATAATCTACATACTGATGCTGATAGGCGAGAACTGCGTATAAAAATTCTATTAAAATTACGGGACGCATGAGTAAAGGAGGAGCGAAAAACTCTTGGCTGCATTTTTGGCCTCATTTCGCCCGAAACCTCGGGCACGTGCGGGGACAAGATTACATGGGAGTACGAGGACGGCATGCTGTATCTTTACGGCAGCGGGGATATGTATTCCTTTTCCGATTCCATGGGCGGCAAAGGTGGTATATTGCCCTCATGAAGGGCAAACATTGGGAGGAAGAGACGATAACTATTGAAGATTACGGGTTTTTACCCGAAATGCTGCCCCAGGACGCCAAGGGCGAGCCTGCGAGGGTGACTGCGGTGTACGGGGAGCGGTGCGGAATAATCTGCAGCTACGGCGAGACCTTTGCACGGCTGAAGGCGGGCGCATACTACGGTGACGGTGCCGAGCAGTACCCTGCGACGGGAGATTTTGTGCTTATGGAGTACAACCCGAGCGGGGACAGCCGTATATTGAAAACCCTCGAGCGCAGGACAAAGTTTTCGCGCAACGATTTTTCCGGCCATGCGGTGGGCTATGTCAAGACGGTCAAGGAGCAGGTGGTGGCGGCAAACTTCGATTATGCGTTCATAATGCAGTCGCTCAACCATGATATGAACATAAAGCGACTCGAGCGGTATCTAACGCTTGCGTTCGGCTCGGGCGCACGCCCGATAGTGCTGCTGACAAAGGCGGACCTTGTAGGGGACTGCAGCGAGCAGCTAAACGCTGCCAAGGCGGCAGCTATGGGCGCAAGCGTCCATGCGATAAGCACGAGGACGGGCTACGGCATGGACAAAATCGAGGGCTATTTCCTGCCTCGAACGACGAGCGTGTTCTTGGGTTCCTCGGGCGTGGGCAAGTCGAGCTTGGTCAATACGCTTGCGGGCGAGGAGGTGATGGCGGTCAAGGAGATTCGGGAGGACGATTCAAAGGGCAGGCATATGACGACCCGCCGCCAGCTCATAATGCTAAAAAGCGGAGCCATGATAATCGACACCCCGGGTATGCGAGAAATCGGAATGTGGGACGCCAACAGCGGAACGGCTGAGGCCTTTGCGGACGTGGAGGGCTATATCGGCCTGTGCAGGTTTTCAAACTGCCGCCACCGCACCGAACCGGGCTGTGCGATAAAGGCTGCGATAGAGAGAGGGGAGCTGTCAAGGGAACGCTGGGAGAGCTATCAAAAGATTACCCAAGAAGCGAGCTTTGCACAGAGCAAGAGCGAGTTTCTGCGGGAAAAGAACCTCCGCAACAAGGAGATTGCGATGGAAAGCAAACGCATATTCTCAAAAAAGTCCAAGCACGATTTTTAACCTCTAAAACCCGAAGTACGGGGAACCCTGCCCAAACCCTTTAAGGGAAGGCTCATTCCTCCTCCAAAAAATCCTCGATGTTGTCGAGCGTCACGGTGACATAGGGCAGCCATATGTAGTTGCCGTCCACAAGCTCAACGGCGGCGCTTATCGGCTCATCGAAGGCGAGGGCGCAGGAGAGGTTTATCATCGCATGGGCCTGACCCTCGGCATCGTTCAAGACGGTGCCCTTCAGCGTTCCGTCCTGCAAGGCGATAAGGGCGGGAGGCGTTGCGTCCACGCCCACGATAAAGGGCATATCCTCAACGGCCATCTCAAGCTCGGTGCAGGCGTCGATTGCGCCAAGCGCCATATCGTCGTTGTTGGCTATGACAAGCTCAATGCTCTCACCCATATCCCTAAGCCAGGTGCGCATCTTTTCAAGCGCCTGCCCCCGCTGCCAGTTTGCGCTGTCGCCGGCGAGCTTTTCAACGGCTATGCCCGAGGCGGTCAGCACACGAACGCTGTTTTCGGTTCGAAGCAGGGCGTCCTGATGCCCGGGCTCGCCCTCGAGCATTACGTATTGCAAGACCCCGTCCCCGTTGCGGTCGATAACGGTGCCGTTTTCAATCGCATTCAAAATTATCTGCCCCTGTAGGACGCCCGACCCTGCGCCGTCGGAACCTACATAGTAGACGTTATGCCAGCGCATCATATCCTCATAGACCGGTTCGCGATTGAAAAAGATGATAGGCACCTCGGCGTTTTGCGCCTTGTCTATCAACACGGCGGCGGCGGTTCTGTCCACGACGTTGACGCAGATTATATCGTAGCCCCTGTCCAAAAAGCGGTCTATCTGCTCGTTCTGTGCGGACTGACTTCCGTTTCCGTCCGAAATGTAGAGGTTAATCTTTATCCCAAGCTCCGCCTCCTTCTCCATCGCATACTTCTCAAGCTCCTGCGAGACGAGGGAGATGAAGGTGTCGTCCTGCTTGTAGAGCGCCACGCCTATGCGAATCGTCGTAACGTCGTCCTCGGCGCCCCCGCAGGCGGCAAGCGGAAATATAAGGTTTAATAAAAGCAGGATGGCCACAGCCCTAAGAACAAATTTTTTCATATAATCGCCTCCTTTTTTGTGGTCAGGATACGGGGAAGAGCAGCTTTTGGTTGTCCGGCTCATACATCGTTTCGTAGGTTATAAGGTAGAAGGGCAGGTAATCTATCGGTTCGGTTTTCTCATGCCGAGCCTTCTGCACTGCCGTTTGAACCGCCAAGTAGCCTGCGGCATACTCGTTCTTTGCCGCAATCACCTCTATTATGCCTATCTCAAGGTAGTGAACTATATCTGAGGTTGCGCCGGTGCCGTATATCTTGGGGCGTTCCTCACGATTAATAACGAGCTGCGCCACCCGCTCCAATGCGGCGGAATCGAGGGCAATAACCGCATCGGGGGGCGAGAAGTTCAGGTACATTCCTATGCGTTCCACCGAGCAGAGGGTTACCCGCCGCCCGTTCTCCCTGAGCGTGGCTGCGGTCTCGGTGACACGAAGCTGCGATTGAAAGTTGGCTTGGGAGGAGTAGGTGATAATCACGCTGTCCCCGTCGAGCGTGCCCTCGATTACCGAGGCTCCGATGGCCCGAGACAGCTCCGCCCCGTCCACGCATATGCAGGCCGAAGCGCCGTAGTCGGACATATCGGATTCCATGGTTACGATGGAGGCGGAGGCGGAGGCGGCACGTACGGACTCCCCGATGGCTATGGGATCCGCCGGCACCAAGACTATCGCATCGGCACCGTTGGATACTTCACGCTCCAAAAGCGTCTGCTGGCTGTCCGAGCTGTTGGAGGTCGTAAGCGTTAAAAATCTAAGCTCTGCGCCGTAGTCCGCAGCCGCCTGCTCCATGCCGTAGCGGGAGGCGGTCCAAAGCCCGCTGTCGGAGTCCCGAACTATAACGGACAGCTCTATCAGGGCTTCGGACTCGGTGCCGAGCCTGTCAAAGGTCACCAGCGAGAACAGCACGCCAAGTCCCAAAAGGAACAGAACCGACATGAGCATCAACGTTCTTTTTTTGATTCTGCGCTTCATAAGCTATCTCCTTTCAGTCTCGTGGGCAGCCCGTTCGTGCAGCTGCGGCAGGCGTATCCTGACCGTTGTGCCAACGTCGGGCTCGCTGGATATCGAAACGCCGTACTCATCCCCGAAGGCGAGGCGAATGCGCCTGTGCACGTTCTTAAGCCCAATGCCCGAACCCTCCGAGGCAGGGGAGGGCTCGCTGCTCTCATCGAGCAGGCGGGCAACGGTTTCGGGCGGCATTCCCGAGCCGTTATCGGCAATCTCAATAATGACGGCGTCGCCCTCGAGGAAGGCGTGAACCGTAATCTTTCCGTCGTCATCGCCCACGGCAACCCCGTGATAGATGGCGTTTTCCAAGATGGGCTGAACGATGAGCTTGATGGTATAAAGCCCGTTCAGAGCCTCGTCCATGGTAATCTCGGTCTCAAACTTGTTCTTGTAGCGCATCTGCTGTATCGCAAGGTAGTATTTGGCGTGTTCAAGCTCGTCAAAAATCGGGATAACGCTGTACCCACCGCTAAGCGACAGGCGGAAGAAGCGTGCAAGCGCAGTTATCATCTCAACCGCCTCACGGGTTCTGCCGCTTTCGGTCATCCACACGACCGAGTCGAGGGTGTTGTAGAGGAAGTGCGGGTTTATCTGGGATTGCAGCACGTCCAGCTCGCTTCGCCGCTTTTGCGCCTCCTTTTCAACGACGTCGTCCATGAGCTTTCTCATCGTTTGCACGAGGGAGCGTATGGAGTTGCCGAGGTACTCTATCTCGTAGGGGCCGCTGACATCAAAGCTCACATCCTGCTGCCCCGCCTGAAGCGCCTTTACCGCCTTGTCGAGCGATTTGATGGGCACGGATATGCGTTCCGACATGCGCAGGTTTAAGAATATCAGCAGGAAGATTGAAAACAGGATGACGAAGAGGAAGAACAGGAGGAGCTGCCCGTAATAGGAGGTGATTCCGCTCTCATAGGCTACGCCTATCAGCTTCCAGCCCGTATAGCCCACGGTCTTGACCGTCACCTGCCGCCTGCTGCCGTTGAAGGTCTCGGTGTGGTTGCCGTCGGTATAGTCCGCCGCCGTCAAGTTGTTCTCGTCGAGCAGGCCCGCATATATGAGCTGTTGGCGGGGGTGGTAGATAATCTCGCCGTTCCCGTCGATGAGGAAGAGATAGCTGCTCGAATCCGATAAGAGGACGTCCTCGCAAATCTGCTCAATGCCCGCAAAGCTCATATCGACGAGCAGCACGCCGCCCTCGGTAACGCCGTTGCGCATGATTTCGACATAGCGGCTCAGCGAAACGACCCAGCGATAGCGGTTATCGGGGTCGTCAAAGAGGTTTTGAACGTGGGGGGTTGAGAAGTGGAGGTTTTCAATGCGGTTTATGGCGGAGACGAACCAGCCCTCTTGGCTCGGGTTCGCCCCGCTTTTGAGGGCGGTGAGCGGGGTTGCGCTCAAAAGCTCGCCCTGCTCCGTAAAGAGGGCTATAGAGATTAGGGAGTTGCCGCCGTTTTCGTACAGAAGGGCAAGCTCGGAATCGATATTATCCTCGGCAAGGTCGGCGTTTTTAATGACTCGGTAGTACATCGTGTCGGATATGCTCATCATGCGCCGAAGGTAGCTGTCCATGTTGAGATTGACCTGAGCCATTATGCGGCTGCTGTTCTCGGCAAGCTGATTGTTGCTCGTGACGGAGAGGCGCAAGAACAGGGCCAGCCCCAAAAATATCATTCCCACGACCGCCGAGGCGGTGAACGAGAGGGAGAGTATGAGCTGGATGCTGGAACGGCTGTAAAAAGACTTCCACTTGCGCACTATGAAGTTAAAAGGGTTGCGCATGGGTACCGCCTTTCCGCAAGAATCAGTTCCCCCTAAACTTTGTGGGGGTCATGCCATAGTATTTTTTGAACACATAGCTGAAGTAGTTGGGGTCGGAAAACCCGATAAGCTCGGCTATGCGATAGGTTTTTTCGTCGGTGGTTTTCAACAGCTCCGAGGCCTTTTCCATGCGAACGCTCGTGACATAGGCGGTAAAGCTCATGCCGGTCTCCCGCTTGAACAGCGTCGAAAAGTAGGCGGGGCTCAGGTGAAGATGGTCGCAGAGCAGCTCCACGGCAAGGTCATAGCGGGCGTAGTTGGCAGAGATAAAACTCTTTGCCTGTTCAACGGTTCGCCATGCGGAGTCCGTGCGCTGCCTGCCGATTAGCGTTCTTATGCGGAGGCAGCGTTCTTGGCACCAGTTGCCAAAGTCCTCGGTGGAGTTGAAATCGGAAATCTTGAGCGAGCCTAAAAAGTCCTCACCAAAGACCTCCTCCGGCTCGATGTTCGCCTTGCGTGCAAGCGTGAGAAGGCAGGTCAAAAGCTCCAAAAAGAAGAGCTGGCATTGGGCAAGCGCAAGGTTTGTGCGGCGCAGCTTGTTTACTATGGATTCAACCGCAAGGCGGATATCGTCCTCGCTGCCGAGCTTAACCGCATCGGAAAGCTCCCGCTCGTCGGTCTCGTCAAAGCTCAGGCTCGTCTGTGCGTTGGGCTCAACGTCGCCTATGTATATCGCCCGTCCGGTGCCTGCAAGCACCCGATAGCCGAGGGCGGAGAGGGCGCCGTCCGCCGATTGGGCAAGCTCAACCGCCGAGGAGCGGGGCGTGCCTATGCCTATCGTGAGCCTTATTCCGAGGTAGCTGCGGGCGAGCATACATACTCGGTTCATCTCCTCGATAAAGGCGTACATGGGCGCATTCTGAAACGGGAAGGCTGCAAGAATCGCCACCGAATCACGGAAGAAGAACACCCTAAAGGAGAACAGCTCCGAATTTAGGCTGTCCGAAAGGAGCTGCTTTACCGAGAGGGAGGTAAGCTCCTTCTCGGAAGGCGGGGCGTCGAAATGGGTCAGAGCAACGACGTAGGACGCACCGTCAAGGCAGACGTCCAAGCCAATGGCACGCTCGTCAAGCTCCTGCCTCGATATGTTGCCCTCCAAAAGGCGGGCAAGGAAGGACTCGCGTAGGAGCGGCAGGCTCTCCTCATATCTTTTTTTAAGCATCTCCGCATCCCGCCGCTGCACCCGCTCCTCGTCAAGCTGCTTTCTAATCCGCTCGAGTACGAGCGAAAGCTCGGCTGCGTTTATGGGCTTTAATATGTATTCGGACACGTTTAGCCTTATCGCTTGCTTGGCATATTCAAAATCGTCAAAGCCGGAGAATATTACAAACTTGGCGGCGGGCAAGCGCTGGCAGAGAAGCCTGCACAGCTCCAAGCCGTCCATAAAGGGCATCTTGATATCGGTCAGCACGACGTCGGGACGAAGCTGCTCGGCAAGCTCCAAGGCGTCGCTGCCGTTCTCGGCCTCGCCTATGAGTTCAAAGCCGAGCTCGGCCCACGGCATCTTGCGGCTTATGCCGACCCGAATATCCTCTTCGTCATCGACGAGCAATACACGATAAGGGTCCATAGCGATTCCTCTTTGAAAAACTTTTTCCATCTTGAGTATAACACAGATTAATCCCTAAAGCAAAGGGAGTACGCCCTAAAGACGCACCCCCTCACATTAGGAGAGTTACTTTTTAACGAGATATTTTCTCATATCAAGGGCGCAGGCAAAGAGGATGATTCCACCCTTGATTAGATATTGAAGGTTCGGGTCAATCGACATCATGCTAAGGCCAACGAAGATTAAGCGCAACATCAAAACGCCTATGACAATGCCGCTTATCTTACCGATGCCGCCGACGAAGGATACGCCGCCGATAACGCAGGCAGCTATCGCATCAAGCTCGTAGTTGAGACCGGTGTTGACCGTGTTCGAGCCGATTCTGGCGCCCTCGATAAAGCCCGTAAAGCCGTACATGGCACCTGCAAGTGCGAACACCATGATGGTCGTCATAAACACGTTGACGCCCGAGACCTTGGCTGCCTCCTCGTTGGCGCCGAGGGCGAACATGTTCTTGCCGAAGGTCGTTTTATTCCATACGAACCACATTATAATCGTGAGCGCAATTGCAAACCACACGTAGTTTGGAATTGAGGTGCCGCCTATCGATAGGAAGGAGCCCTTGACGAAGTTGGTGTAGCTTGCGTCGAGGTTGGAAATTGCGGTGCCGTGGTTGTTGCCCATCTGAACGTAGAGCAGCAGCAGCGAGTAGACAATCAGCTGGGTGCCGAGCGTTACGATGAAGGGATGCAGCTTGAACTTGGCAACGAAGAAGCCGTTAAAGCTGCCAATCAGCGCACCGATTATCATGGCTATCGGAATGACCGCAATTATCGGAAAGGTCTCCATGCCGGGCCACATCTTGTTGGCAAGGTTTGCGGTTCCCTGCAGCAGCGAGGCCGAGATGCAGGCGGTAAGACCCACGACACGGCCTGCCGAGAGGTCGGTGCCGGTAAGCACGATGCAGCCGCCGATTCCGAGGGCGGCAGGCAGGTAGGCTGCCGTCTGTGAAAGGATGTTGATTAGCGAGGGAATCTTGATAAATCTCGGATTAACCACCGCTATCACGATGACCGCAATGCCCAAAACGATGTACAGCGCATTATTCAGCAGGATGTTGCCTACCCGTCTCGGCGTCCATGGCTGTGCAAAATAGCTTTTAATTCTGTTCATTTAGCTTCCTCCTATCCTTATGCGTACTTGGCGGCAAGGGTCAGGATTTCCTCTTGAGTCGTATTCTTTGCGTCCACCTCGCCCGCAAGCTGACCGCCGGACATGACAAGGATTCTGTCACATACGCCGAGCAGTTCGGGCATCTCCGAGGACACCATGATTACGCCCTTTCCCTCATTTGCCAAGTCGATTATAAGCTGGTAAATTTCATATTTTGCGCCGACGTCAATACCCCTTGTCGGCTCGTCAAGCAGCAGGATATCGGGCTTTGTCAAAAGCCACCTGCCGATGATAACTTTCTGTTGGTTGCCGCCCGAGAGCGCACGGAGCTGCGTTTTCTGGCTCGGAGTTTTAATCCTCATGGCACGGATGGACCAGTCGGTATCCTCCTTCATGCGCTTGTTGTTGAGGCATATGCCCCAGTCAAGGTAGCTTTTCAGGTTTGAGATTACGGTATTTTCGCGCACGTCTCGAATGGCAAAGATTCCCGTAGCCCTGCGCTCCTCCGTAAGGAGGGCAAAGCCGTTTTTGATGGAGTCCTTGGGGCTGCGGTTGCGTATCTGCTTGCCCCTGCACATTATCGTGCCGGTATCGCGGGTCATGGAGCCGAACAGGTTTTCCAAGACCTCGGTTCTGCCCGAACCGTCAAGCCCCGCAATGCCCAAAATCTCGCCGCTTCTGAGGCTGAACGAGGCGTTCTTGAGGCGGGTGTACCTGCCCGAGAGATCGGAGACCTCCAAAATTACCTCCTTGGGCTGGTTGGTCTTGGGCGGGAAACGGTTGGTAAGCTCTCGGCCTACCATGAGGCGAATAATCTCCTCCATCGTCAGCTGCGAGGCGGGGCGGGTTGCAACCCACTTTCCGTCGCGCATTATGGTAACCTCGTCGGAGATTTTGAGTATCTCCTCCATCTTATGGCTTATGTAAATAATGCCGCAGCCATTGTCGCGCAGCATGTTTATTATCTTGAACAGGTGAGCAACCTCCGCCTCGGTGAGCGAGGAAGTCGGCTCGTCGAATACGATTATTTTGGAGTTGTAGGACACCGCCTTGGCAATCTCCACCATCTGCCGTTGGGAAACGGGCATCGTGGACATCCTTGTAGAGGGGTCTATATCGATTTCAAGCTCCTCAAAAATCTCTTTGGTGCGTTTTTTCATCTTGGCTTCGCTTACGACAAAGCCGGCGGTCTTGGGATATCTTCCGAGCCACAGGTTATCTTGAACGCTGCGGGTCAGCGCCTGATTCAACTCTTGGTGAACCATGGCAACGCCGTTTTCCAAGGCCTCTTTGGAACTTTTGAAATTTACTTCCTTACCCTCAAGCGTGATGGTGCCGCTGTCCTTGGAGTATATTCCGAACAGGCACTTCATCAGCGTGGACTTGCCTGCGCCGTTCTCGCCCATCAGGGCGTGAACCGTCCCGGGCCTGACGGTAAGGGAAACGTCGTCCAGCGCCTTTACGCCGGGGAACTCCTTGCTTATGCCTTGCATTTGCAGCAATACAGCTTGTTCCATTTGCTTTCTCCTTTCTAAGAACGCCGCTTGGAAGCGCTCTTTTATAAAGAATGCGGGACTGCCTTGTGGCAGCCCCGCATAACGCCGATTATGTTCTTTTACGGGGCATGTTTCCGACCTAAATTATGCGGTATATACGCCGTAAGGTACGCGGATCTTGGCAACGCCGGAGTCTACATTGTAGGAAGAGGTGTTTGCCATAAGCTCTGCGCCGCCCTGTACGTTGGTTACGAGGGCTGCAATGGTGTCTGCCATACCTACTGCATCCTGCATAATGGTACCGGTCATCGTGCCTTCATCGATTGCCTGCTGTGCCGCTGCAACTGCGTCAACGCCGAATACGGGGATTGTCGTGCCGCCCTCAACGTTGTAGCCTGCGGTCTGCAAAGACGAGATTGCGCCGAGCGCCATATCGTCATTGTTGGCTATGACAAGCTCTATCATGTTGCCGTTCGCCTCGGTGTACTCTGCAAGGATCGTATCCATGTAGTTGGTGGCTGCCGCTGCCGACCAAGTGCCGTTCTGGTCAACGAGGTACTTGGAGGCATTGTTTGCATCGTAGAACGAGAGTTCGGGAAAGCCCGCTCCTACGAGGACGGTGTTCGCATCCTCAACGCCGTACTGGGTACGGGCTTCGGCCTCTGCATTGCCCTCTTGACCCTTGAACATTACGTAGCTGATAACGCCGTCGCCGTTGAGGTCGACTGCATCATAGTTTGCAACAAGGTAATTTCCAATGAGTTCGCCCTGCATATGGCCCGCTTCCGGTGCGTCGGTACCGACGAAGGCGCATTGCTCATAGCTGTTGACGACCTCATCGGCAACCTCACGGTTGAAGAAGATGATGGGGATTCCCGCTTCCCTTGCCGCCTCGACTGCGTTCTGTGCAGCATCTGCGGACGAGGTTTCAACGATGTTGACAATCAGCAGGTTTGCACCGTTGGTGATGGCGGTGCTAATCTGGTCGGTCTGAGATGCTTGGTTGCCTGCGGCGTCATAGTTGTTGTAGGTTACGCCCAGTCCATCCAAGGCTGCATCGAGGTTCGTGCGGACGCTCGAAATGTAGACGTCCGAATAGTTGTAGTAGAATACGGCAACGTTGAGATCTGCCGACTCTCCTTCGTCATTTCCGCCGCCGCAACCGACAAATGCGGTAAACGCCAGTGCAATGACCAAAATGATTGCGAGCTTCTTTTTCATTTTTTCTCCTCCATTTTTTTGTTTGTTTTTGTTCAAACATCGTCCTAATACGGGCAATGTCGGGCATACGCCCAAGTGACACCTACATTGTATAGAAGGCAAGGGCGAATTTCGATAGAATATCTTTTCAACATTCTTGAAAAAACTTTGAAATATTCCGAAAAGCTCATAAATATTCATAATTCACCCCTTGTCCGCTTGAAAACCCCCAAAAACCCAAGGCGCATCATGCTCCTTGCAGCCGAGCGGTAAAATTCCCAAAAAAAGTTTGAAAATACCGAAAAAAACGCTTGCTTTTTGGGATTTGAGTGCTATAATAGCTAACGGTAATGCAATACACTGCAAGAAAAGGAGTGATATTACATGAAGAAAGATATTCATCCGTCTTACGGCGAGTCTGTCGTGCGTTGCGCGTGCGGAGAGACCTTTATCACCGGCTCCACAAAGGGCGAGTTAAAGGTTGAAATCTGCAGCAAGTGCCATCCGTTCTTTACGGGCAGACAAAAGCTGGTTGACAGCGGCGGAAGAGTAGATCGCTTCAAGAAGCGCTACGGTCTGTAAGGACAAAACCTAAAAGGTTGCAGCTCGGGGTCGCATTTGCGGCCTCGTTTGTTGTACCTTTTTGACAGCGGGCGGATATCATCCGCCCGCCGACCGTGTGTAGGGGCGGATATCATCCGCCCGCCGATTACATAGTTAGCTTCCGGCGAAAACATAGTTTTTTGACGACCCTACGGGACTGCCGTAGCAGCCCCATAGGGGTTGATGTTTTTATATCAGTAGCTGTAGGCGGTGAGGATGGCGTCAAGGACAGCGTCGGACACGAAGGACAGCCGCTCTTCGTCGGCGCTGTAGAAGCCAAAGTCATGCCCGCCGCTTGGGACGACAACAATATCCGAGTCGAGTGCCGCTGCCACTGCCTGCGATACGGCGGGGGAAACCGCAACATCTTCATCGTTGTACAGCACCGTGGAGGCCCAATCCCACTTTGCGGCTGCAGCATCTATCAGTGAGCGGTTCGGATAGGCTTCCAAGTCGTTGAACCACTCGATAGAGAGGTCTTGCACCTGCCCGTATATGGTTGTGAAGGTTGCAAAGCCGTCCGTTTCCGCCTTGGCTTTGAGCACTTCCCAGTTGTCGGCTCCGCCGAATAGGGCTTTAAGGTCCTCGGTGTCGGCGGCGGGGGCAAGCAGCACCATCGTGTCAAAGCTCGCCTTCTCTTCGGCTACGAGTTCGAGCGCAATTCTGCCGCCCATCGAATAGCCGACGATTCCGAGGCAGTAGTCTTCGACGTCATAGGTTTCGATCATGTAGGCTATCGCATCCACAACGTCGTTTTTCATGTTGGTCATCGTGTTCAGCTTGAACGATTCGGTGGAGTCGCCGCAGCCGGGGAAGTCCATGCGGATAGAGGCGATTCCCTGCTCCGCCAAGTCCATGGCAAGGCGGGCATAGCCCACGCCCTCGTCCTTGTTGCCGCCGTGTCCGTGCGCTAAAATTACGAACGGATAGTTGGCAGAGTCCTTGGGAACGGTGACAACGGCGGGGATTTCAACGCCTTCACGCACACTCGATTCATAGGTCACCTCATAGGTTTTGTACTCCCTTTCCGCTTCGAACTCGGTGATAATCTGAACGACGTAGCGGAGGATGGCGGCGGCGTCGGCGGAGTCCATGGAGCCGTCATCGGTGACATCGCCCAAGAACTGCTGCGTCTTGTCTGCGCTTCTGAGGCTGACAACCACTTGCAGGATGAAGGCAGCGTCTGCCGAATCCGCATCTCCGTCACGGTCAACGTCGCCGTAGAGGGCGGTGGTCGTCATCGCCCACTCGGAATCGGTGCCCTTGTAGGGGGCGTCGTCGGCGGTTACGGTCTCCATGTAGGTGAAGTATTCGCCCAAGAGAACCTTGACTTGGCTCCTGTCGGAGCCGAGCGAGTAGGCTGCGCTCCAGACCGCTTCGGTGTCGTCGATGCCGACGTTCTCGTTCCAGCCGTAGGCGCCCGAGAGACGGTAGTTGTTGATGGCAACACGTATAACCGTGTCGTCCTCGAGGAGTTCGCCGTTATAGTAGCAGTAGACGAGGCGTTCGCCCTCGGGTCTTGAGATGTCGAACAGGTAGTCTACGCCGTAGACGGAGTCCATGCCAAAGATGTTGGCGGAGGCTTTTTTGACGATGCTGCCCGAGGCATTTATCTCAAAGTTGTTTGCCAGCGTGTTGAGCCATGCCTTGAGCTCCGCTCCGGTCATATCTATCGCATAGAGCGTGTTCTCGTAGCGGTAGAGGGATATCATATCCCGCATATTGACCTCTCTCGGCGTGGTCTGGAAGTTGTTGAACACCGGGGAGGCAAGCGAGACGGTTGCGCCCTCTATGCCCTCGGACTCATAGCTGAGCCAAGTAGCCCAAATCTGAGCCTTGTGCACGAGGTCGAGGGTGTCGGTCTGATACAGAACGTGGTCGTTGGTGTTGGAGGAATGCACCCATTCGCCCGCAAGGTTGCCAAGCGGGGTCAAAACCCACTCCTCGGCTGCGTCATAGTAGGGCTGCATCTTTTCAACCATGTCGACATCGTTCGTCGTCGTTGCGGCATTGAGGTTTAGCGCCCTGACGATTTCATAGCCCATAAAGGCGCCGTCTGCATCGAAGTTCGCCTTGAACACGACGTTTGTAAGGGCATAGCCGCCGCCGTTGACAAGGTAGACGTCCTCGCCGTCTGCGTTTTGATAGGTTCGGCATACTGCGTAATGGTCGTGACCCGCAATGACGAGGTCGACGCCCGTGGTCTCGGTGATTATGCGGATGGCTTGGCTTTCAAGGTTGAAAGTGCCGTCCTCATAGGTATCCTGCGCTCCCGAGTGCGCCGCAACTATGATTATGTCGGCGCTCTCGTTGTTGTTGATGTAGTCCACCCACTTATTGACCTCGAATACGATGTCGCCCGTGGGGTTGTCGAGGGAGGAGAACTGCATATTGGGATAGTTGGTCGAAACGTCCCAGTCGGCGTTCTTGGCATTGCCTATGCCTATCACCGCAACGTTGACTGCGTTTCCGTTATCGGCGGTGAACTGCTTTATGATATAGGGCTTGTAGTAGGGCTCGCCCGCTTCTACGGTATCACCCGCAAAGTTTTCGCCCTCGGTCTTAAGCACGAGGTTTGCAGACAGCACGTTAAGCCCCGCAGCCTCGGCAAAGGCAACCTGCGTGTCACGCTGCAAAGGATTGTAGTTGAACTCATGGTTGCCCATGTTCCAAACGTCATAGTCCAGCTCAATCATCGCATCTATCATCGGGTTGAGCTTGGCGGTCTCCTTGGTAATCCAATAGGTGGCTACCAAGGTTCCCTGAATCGTGTCGCCGTTGTCTATCAAAATCGTGTTCTCATACTCCGCACGAACGTCCTTTACAAGGCTTGCAATGCGGGGCATGGAGTTCGTGCTCGCCCTGCCCGTGGCAGCGTCAAGCTCGGTGGATCTTCCGTGCATATCGGTAGTGGACATGACGGCAAATTCAACCGCGCCTACATCGCCGTACTTTAAGGAGGCTTCAAAGACCTCGATGGCTTCGGAAAGGGCTGTCATCGCCTCTATGACCTCGGTATGGGACTTGTCGCCTACGGCAGTCAGCACGGCAGTCATTGCGGTTTCAAGTGCGACAAAATCGTCCGGCTGGGCCCATTGCTCATAGCAGTTCACTTCGCTTCCGTCCATGGCTTCGGTGGTGTTGAACAAGTAATAGAGTGCAGTAGCTAAAGGTCTTAAGTTCACCGAGCGCGGGGTGTAGTCGAGCCTTGTGGACAGGTCTGTAAAGTCGCCGTTTTCCTCCTTGGCGTTGCGCAAATCGTCCGCAAGCGCCTCGCGCAAAACCACGCCGCTGTAGCCGTTATCCATGGCATACTGCTCCAAGGAAACGGTTACGCCGTTGCGCTCCAACATAAGGTTGCGGAAGCAGAGGAAGTTGTCGCCGCCGTTTAGAACGAAGTCGGGCACGGCAATCCTTATCGTGTCACCCTCCTGCCATTGCGTTCCGTCCTCCTTTGTGAAGTACACGAGGCGGTTCGCAGGGTCTTCTTGGGTGCTGTCATAGCCGTAGTAAACGCCCGAGGAGAGCAGGCTCGTGTAGTTGGCCGCAATATCCTTCATCAGGGCTTCAAATTCGGCATAGCTCAAGTCCACCGTGTAGATGAAGTTGTCAAACGGCATGTACTGATAGATGAGGCTGTACGGAATGTTGCCCACCGAAGCATCCTGTATCGTTTCGTCGATATCGAGGTTGCAGCGCAGGCCGCCGCTGTTGGTAAAGGCAACGTCCGCACCTACAGAGGCTGCAATGGCCTCGCAGGTCCAGTCGTTCAAGCCGTGGGTTCTTCTCGGAAGGTCCACCGAGCTAAAGCCCACTATCTCGTTGGCAATTGCGGTGTACGCATCGGAGGCGAGGGCGTCGAGGACTATCTGCTGTGCGCCCTCATCGTAGATGGGGTTGGTGCAGTTATAGCCGTTTTCGTCGCCTCGGGTGCTGATGGAAACATAGTCGGCAGAGGTGGCTTCGGGAACCGTGATGTTGCCCTCGGCGTCCACCTCAATCTGAATGTGAACGTAGCCGTAGCCGTTGGAGGCGGCCACGTAGTAGGGGACGTTCTTGCCGCCTTCGGTCGTGTAATTTAGGGTGTTGGTGCCGTGGGAATGCCCGCCGAACACCGCCACTATCGGGTAGTCGTCGGCAAGGGCGCAGATGTCGGTGAGCGAGCTGCCTGCGCCGTGAACGAGGCTTATGATGCAGTCGTACTCAACGCCGTCCGCATTCATCTGAGCCACGGTATTCTTAAAGGCCTCCGCAACGTCACCGAAGGGCTCATAGTCGGTCAGGCAGTTCATCGCAATGGCGGACTCTATCCCGTCTGCAATGGAGCCGATGACCGCAATCTTCACGCCGTTTTTCTCGTACACGCCATAGCTGTCAAAGCGGGTTTCGCCCGCCACATGCTCCTTGCCTGCCGAGTCCGTCCCGTCCTCAAGCCAGTAGATGTTGTTGGCAAGGATGTCGTAGGTTGCGTTTGCGGCTGTGGTGTACTCAAAGGTATCCAAGCCCCAGTCGAACTCGTGGTTGCCGACTGCCATTACATCGAAGCCGGTGTAATCCATCCAGTCGGATACGGGCACGCCCTTTAGAATGTTGGAAACACTCGTGCCCTGATACATGTCGCCGCCGCCGAGCAGCAGCGTACCGTTGGGATTGTCCTCCCTAATCTCCTTAATGTGTCGTGTCAAAACGGCGCCCACGGGCTGATTGCTCGAGGTTACGAGCGCACCGTGGAAGTCCGTCACTTCAATAATGTCGATAACGACAGGCTCCTGTGCCAATGATATCGCAGGCAAAAGTGCGAGGACCATCATAAGGGACAGGATTAAAGCAAAGATTTTTTTCATAGCGTTCCTCCATGTAAAATAAATTCAGACAGACGATACCGTCCGAATTTATATTAACATATCGGGCATAAAAATACAACAGGAATTTAAGTAGTTTTTAAGAGATGTTTGCAGCCTTCAAGCACGTCCTTTAGGGTTGCGTCGAAGTCGCCGGTGTACCAAGGGTCGGCAACCTGCCGAGGGGGAAGGGTAAAGTCCAAAAGCAGCGAGACCTTGTTCTTGGGGTCGCCCAAAAAGAGCCTTTTCATGTTTCTGCGGTTTTCTTCGTCCATGCCTATGATGTAATCGAATTTCTCGTAGTCGGAGGGGACAAGCCGCCTCGCCCGCTTTTTCGAGCAGTCTATGGAGAGGGCTTCGAGCTTGCGCCTTGCGGGCGGGTAGACCGGGTTGCCCGTCTCATCGTCGCTCGTTGCTGCGGACTCTATGTAATAGTCCTCACTTCTTCCCGCCTTTTTTACAAGGTCTTTCATAATGAACTCCGCCATCGGACTTCTGCAGATGTTGCCGTGGCAGACGAATAAAATTTTTGTCATGCTTCCTCCATTTTCACGATATTTAGAATCGAAACGGCGTCTGAAATGGTCTTTTCGAGCGCCTCCCTGCCGTAGGCATCGACCTCGGCACGGTTCTTTTCGCCGTGGGTTAAGCAGCCCGCCCCGTTTATGCAGCCGCCCACGCACGCCATGCCCTCGATGAAGTTGCCGTCCAAACGGCTCAGCTTTGCCTTCATAAGTGCAGCTCGGCACTGTTCTATGCCATCGCAGCGCACGGCTTTAAGCTCAAAGTCCTTGTCGAGGTTGCGCTCTTTGAGTCCCTGTGCCACCGCATCGGAAAGTCCGCCGCTTCGTGCAAATATTCTACCAAAATATGAGGCGTTGTCAAGCACATCCTCCGAAAACGAGGCTATGTCAAAGTCACGGCTGTCGAACAGCGCCTGCAATTCCTCAAAGGTTATCACGCTGTCCACGTAAGGGCGCACCGAGGGCTTCAAAAACTCCGCCTTCTTTGCGGTGCAGGGGCCTATGAACACTACCTTGGCGGTCTTGTCGGTGGACTTTATGTACTCGGATATTGCAGCCATGGGCGAGGGGTTGTGCGAGATTGCGCCTTCAAGCTCCGGGAACTGTGTTTCAATGTAGCGCACAAAGGCGGGGCAGCAGGAGCTGGTTAAAAACTTGCGTTCAAAAAGCTCCTTGCACTCGGAGTATGCCACCATGTCCGCACCCAAGGCAGCCTCTATGACGTGGTAGAAGCCGAGCTTTTTTATTGCGGTGATGACCTGCCCGAGCTTTGCATAGCGGAACTGGCTTGAGATACTCGGTGCCACCACCGCATAGACCTTGTAGTTTTTGCCGTTTTCGCTGCGCTTTAGAAGGTCGATAACGTTGATGATAAAGGACTTGTCGGCAATCGCCCCGAACGGGCATTGATAGACGCAGGCGCCGCACTGTATGCAACGCTCGTTGTCAATCTTTGCACTGCCGTCCTCGTCGGGGGAAATGGCCTTTATTTTGCAGGCGTTTTCACAGGGACGCTTGCGGTCGATTATCGCCGCATATGGGCAGACGGAGGCGCACTTTCCGCAGTTTACGCACTTGGACTTGTCGATGTGCGCCTTTTGATGCTCGTCAAAGGTTATCGCATTTTTCGGGCATACGTCCTCACAGCGGTGGGCAAGGCAGCCCCTGCAGGTGTCGGTTACGGTGTAGCCGCCGGCGGGACAGTCGTCGCAGGCGATGTCCAAAACCTCGATGATGTTCGGGTTGTGCTTGTCGCCGCCGCAGGCGAGCTTGACCCTTTCCGACAGGATGCCCCGCTCCTTGTAAACGCAGCAGCGCATACTCGGGGTCTTGCCCGGGATTATCTCCTTTGGAATGTCCAAAAGATGCTCCATAAGATTGCCCTCCCATGCGTGACGGGCAACGTGGAGCAAAACCTTGTATTTCAGGTGCTGTACCTTGGTATCGAATTTACGCATAAGCCCTCCTTAAAAATAGCTGACTTTGATTTTCTTGCCCATCTTTTCAAGACAGGCGGCAAGCTCCCTTACGAGCTGCATCTTTATCGTAAAATTAATCGGAAGATCGGTGTTCTGATGGGCGGGATTTACCGCCTTTCCTACGAAGAAATTTATGTCGGTGGCATCCTCAAACAGCGCACGGGCGATGAGTGATGCCCCATCGTGCTTACTTCCCCAGCGGTCAAAGTTCTTGTTGTCTGCAAGGCAGTCACGGGCATAGCTTAGAACTCGGTTTATCGTCACAACGCCCTCGGTAACGAGGTCTACGCCCTCGATGGAGGCGGTGGGCGGTATCTCCGGGTCGAAAAAGTCGAGGCTCGGCACAAGCTCCTTGTGCAGATACTTTGCCGCAAGGGAGGAGGTGGTGCCGCCGCAGACTATGTGCTTGCCCTCCTTGGAGAAGAACAGCGCCATCATGCGGTTTAGATCGTCCCTGTTTGCGGGCGGGCCTATTATGAGGTTTACGGGCTCCCGCTTTCTTATCCTGAGCGTGCAGACCGTGGCGTCGTCGCCGGGGTTTCCGCCGTACAGTTCATTGGTCTTGTCTATCAAAAGCGTCGAGAGCGTTTTTGCGGTAAAGCCCGCATCCAAAAAGGGCGAGATGAAGTCTATGATGTTATCCCTCTCCCAGCCAAAGTTGTAGCTCACGCCGACGCCTGCGTGTTCAACGCCGTCCGAAAAGGCCAAGAACACGTCGTTTTCAAATATCTCGGTCTCCGCCTTTAGGATGCGCTTGTTGGAGATTACGGTCTCGGTGAACGCAAGCTCTAAGTTTTCGCCGTTTCTAAGCAACACGACACGGGGGTTGTCGTATTGAATTATCTCGGCACGGGAGTTGTTGGTCACCTTGATTATCGTAAAGGTCGAATACGCCACCCCGCGCTCCGAACAGACCGGAAGCGTGGCTGCAAGCGTTTCCACGGCGTCCTCCAAGCGGGTGTTTGCCGATAGCATCGTTGAGAGAATCGTTGCGGTGAGCGTTGAGAGAATGTTGGCCTTTACGCCGCTGCCAAGCCCGTCGGCAAGCACCAAGACGGTGCTTTTGCCGTCCTCGGTCTCTACAACCTCGTAATGATCGCCGCAGAGCTGCTCGCCCGCATGATTTATCGAGAGGCAACCTATATCGGCGCAGAGCTTATTCGTCATCATCTTTTATCGACTCCTTGAGCTTGGATAGGGCAATCTTGGTCTCGGCAGCGGTTTCGCCCAAGAGGGAGGCTATCTCCTGAACGATGCGCATCTGCTTGTCTACGACCCTGTCGGCGGTTTCAACGGTCTGGCGGCTGAGTTCCGCTTTCTTTTGCTTGGCGGTCTGCTCATCGGTCACGTCCCGAAATATCGCTATCATGTTGCCCGATACCCTGTCGGTTGCTATCGTAAGCTCAAGGTACCTGTCAAACTCCGCATAGTAGTCGAGCCTGCCCGCCACTCGCTTTTTATGCTCCAAAACCTCGATAAACGGCAGCGGGTCCATGAGCCTTACGACGGGGCAGCCCACAACATCGGCTCTTGAGCGCACCCTCAGCATCTTCATGGCGGCGGGGTTTATCTGCTGAACCTCGTAGGCCTCGTTGACGACCAAGATTCCGTTCGGCGTGTTGTCCAAGATGTTGTTTGAAAACCTCTCGGACTTTTCCATGAGGTAGGGCAGGCACATCGTTATCTCCGCCTTGCCCTGATATATGGCAATGGCCTTTTTGCGGCAGGTCTCATAGCCGCAGCTTCCGCAGTTCAGCTCGTCCTCGGGCTTGAACTTGTCCATCTTGCGAAGGATTTCGTTTATCGCAGCCTCGGAGGGCATAGCCCTGTCGCAGAAGAGGGCAGGACGCTCGCAGCGGATCTTTTCGATTGCGGGCTGGGCTATGTCAAAGTCGTTTTCGCCCGCATAGGTTCGGACGTTTACGAGGTTTTTAATCGGGGAGCTGTGCCGCTTTTCCATGATGGGCCCGCCTATGCAGCTGCCCACGCAGGCGGACATCTCGATAAAGCAGCGGCGAACCCCGCCGTCACGGATATCGTCGAGCGTCCTTTTGCAGCTTTCAAGTCCGTCCACCGAAAGGTAGGTGTAGGAGGGATTCTTGTATTTGAGCGTGCCTAAGATGCCGCCGTCGGTAGGGAAGAGGCGGGCAAGCCCGTCCTCGGCTACCCTGCGCCCCTTGTGGAGCGTGATATTTGCCCTTTCAAACATGGCTTCGAGCTTATCAAAGGTCAAAACCGCATCGATGCCCTCCTTTTCAGCCTCATCCATCTTGGAGAGGCAGGGCCCTACAAAGACGGTCTTGGCGGTGGGTATGCGCCTTTTGATATCGTCGCAGTGCGCCTTCATCGGGGTTACGACGGGGGCTAAAAACCCGCAGAGCTCGGGATAGTATTTCTCAATCAGGAGGTTTACCGTATGACAACAGGAGGTAATGATTACATCCATCTCCGAGCTCTTTGTAAGCCTTTCGTACTCACGCTTGACTATGGTTGCGCCGAGGGCGGTTTCCTCGGCGGAGTGGAAGCCCAATTTTCGCATGGCTTCGGACAGGGCTTCTATGCCAACGTCGGGGAAGTAGGCGGCAAACGAGGGCGCAATGCTCGCAACAACGGGAGCGTCCCCTTGCAAAAGGACGCCTACTATCTCGCTCTCGTCGAACATGACCTTGGCGTTCTGCGGGCAGACGACGTAGCACTGACCGCAGAGTATGCACTCGTCGGGAATGACGTTGGCCTGATTGCCCGAAAACCTGATAGATTTTACGGGGCAGTGCCGAATACACTTGTAGCAGCTTTTGCAGCTCGACTTTTGAAACCTCAAATAATCCGCCATCGTTCACTCCCGCCCGCTATTTCAAGCGGGGCAAAACCGTTTCCGAAAAGAAGGTGTGGGTGCTTTCGGGGGTTACCGAAAAGCATTCGCCGTCAACGGTGACGTTGACTCCGCTTTGGCACTTGCCCATGCAGAAGGTACCTGCAAGGTCTATCTCCTCCTTGAGCCCATGCTCCGCAATGAGGGACTGAAGCTGCTCAACGACTTGACGCGAGCCCTTGATGTGGCAGGAACTGCCGATACATACCGTGATTTTCATTAGAATTCTCCTTTACTCATAATCTACTACGTTTGCCCAGTGGAGCAGGAATTCCCGCTCCTCCTTCTTGCCCTTGACCGATTGGCTTGCCGCAACTATCGGCATCCAGCTCTGCACGTACTTCTTGGCGGTCTCGCTCTTTTTGCAGAACAGGTCGAGGTACTTTTCAGCCCCGTCTATGTCGCCCGAAAGCCAAAACAGCAGGTAGGTGCGGGCGGCATCGGCGGAGGCATTGCCCTGCGTGACGTGCGACCAGTCCAAAACATAGGCCTCGTTATCGGGCGTTACTATTATGTTGGACGGGTTGAAGTCGCCGTGGCAAATCTTGTGATGCGTGGGCATCCCGTCAAGCCTAATGTGCAGCTCGTATCTTGCCGTGGCATCGAGGGCGCTTTCGCCTATCTTGCGGTTCATCTTGTCCTTGAGCTTGTTCAAAAGCGGCGCCTTGTGCGAGAGAATCTCAAGCTGAATATCGACAAAGCGTTCCAAAAGCTCATCGAACTTGTCGGGGTTTTCGTCCATGAGCTGTTGCAGGGTCTTGCCTGCGATAAACTCCGATCGAATAGCCCACTTGCCGTCCGTTTTCAGCACCTCGAGAATCTTCGGCACCTTAAGCCCTGCCTCTTCGACTCGAGCCTGATTTAACGCCTCGTTTAGGATGTCGGACTTTTTATAGTCCTCGTCAAAGACTTTCAGCACCGTGTCGCCGTCACGGTAGACGGTCTTTGAGGTTCTTACAGCGATAATTCTGTCTGCGTTCATCTTCCTGCCTCCTTATATATCCTTGTGTTCGCCGTAGTAGGCGTTTAGGTACATCGTCCTGATTTCACCGATGAGCGGGTAGCGGGGGTTGGCTGCGGTGCATTGGTCGTCAAACGCCTGCTCCGCCATGCTGTTGAGCCGTGCCAAAAAGTCGGTTTCATCCGTCACATAGTCTCGGATTGTAGGTTTGATGCCTATATAGGCCTTTAGCTCCTCAATCTTTTTAATCAGACCTTCGAGCTTCTCCTCATCGGTTTTGCCCTTTACGCCGAGAGCGTCCGCAACCTCCGCATAGCGAGACAGCGTGTGTGGATGGTCGTACTGCGGGAAGGTGCCCATGCGGGTCGGCGCCTCCTTGGAGTTAAAGCGCAGCACCTCCGTCATCATCAAAGCGTTGGCAACGCCGTGCGGAATGTGGTGGAAGGCACCCAATTTATGCGCCATCGAGTGCATTACGCCCAAGAAGGCGTTTGCAAAGGCCATGCCCGCCATCGTTGCGGCGTCAGCCATCTTCTCACGTGCCTTGGGGTCGGGGGTCTTGTTCTTTGCACTGTCATAGGCACGGGGCAGGTATTCAAATATCATCTTTAAGCTCTGCAACGCAAGCCCGTCGGTGTAGTCGGTGGCCATCATCGAGGCATAGGCTTCGAGGGCGTGGGAGACCGCATCGATGCCCGAGGAGCTTGTAAGTCCCGCGGGGGCGCTGTCCATGAGGTTTGCGTCGACTATTGCCATCTTCGGCAGCAGCTCGTAGTCGGCAAGCGGGTACTTTACGCCGCTGCGTTCGTCGGTGATTACCGCAAAGGGCGTTACCTCCGAGCCCGTGCCGGACGAGGTGGGAATTGCGATAAAGTAAGCCTTTTCACCCATCTTCGGGAAGGTGTAGACCCGCTTTCTAATGTCCATAAAGCGCATTGCCATGTCCATAAAGTCCGCTTCGGGATGTTCGTACAGCACCCACATAATCTTTGCCGCGTCCATTGCGGAGCCGCCGCCCACGGCAATTATAACGTCAGGCTTGAAATCCGCCATAAGAGCTGCGCCCTCCTTGGCACAGGCTAAGGTCGGGTCGGGGGCTACTCGGGAATAGGTGGTGTGCAGGATGTTCAATTCGTCGAGCTTGTTTTCAATCGGCTTGGTGCAGCCGCTCTCATAGAGAAAGCTGTCCGTAACTATGAACGCCCGCTTCTTGTTCATAACATTGCCAAGCTCATCGAGAGCCACGGGCAGGCAACCACGCTTGATGTAGACCTTTTCGGGGGCACGGAACCAGAGCATATTTTCCCTCCTTATTGCAACGGTTTTTATGTTCATAAGATGCTTGACGCCTACGTTCTCGGAAACGGAGTTCCCGCCCCAGCTTCCGCAGCCGAGGGTCAACGAGGGGGTCAGCTTGAAGTTATAGAGATCGCCCAAACCGCCCTGCGAGGAGGGCGTGTTGACGAGGATGCGGCAGGTTTTCATCGCCTTTGTAAACTTGCTCAGCTTATCGGTCTCGGATAGTTCGTTGAGGTAAATCGAGGAGGTGTGACCGTAGCCTCCGTCGGCAACGAGGCGGCACGCCTTCTCTATCGCCTCGTCGAAGTCCTTTGCACGGTACATCGCAAGCACGGGGGAGAGCTTTTCATGAGCAAACTCCTCGGAGAGTTCGGAGCTTACGACCTCGCCTATCAAAATCTTTGTGCTTTCGGGAACGGAAACGTTTGCAAGGGAGGCAATCTTGTATGCGCTCTGCCCGACTATCTTGGCGTTTAGCGCACCGTTGATTATGATGGTCTTTCTAACCCTGTCGGTTTCATCTCGGTCGAGGAAGTAGCAGTTGCGGCTTGCAAACTCCTTTTTGACCTTGGCATAGACCTTGTCGAGCACGATTACCGACTGCTCGGAGGCGCAGATCATGCCGTTGTCGAAGGTCTTGGAATGTATAATGGAGTTTACCGCAAGCTCGATGTCGGCGCTGTCGTCGATTATCGCAGGGGTGTTGCCTGCACCCACGCCTACTGCGGGCTTGCCGGAGGAGTAGGCAGCCTTGACCATGCCGGGGCCGCCGGTTGCCAAAATCAAGTCCGCCTCCCGCATCAAAAGGTTGGAAAGCTCCAAGCTCGGCACGTCTATCCATGCGATGATGCCCTCGGGTGCGCCTGCAGCCACCGCCGCTTCCAAAACGAGCTTGGCGGCCTCAATCGTGCAGTTTTTGGCCCTCGGATGGGGGCTTATTATCATGCCGTTGCGGGTTTTAAGCGCAAGCAGGGTTTTGAATATTGCGGTGGAGGTGGGATTGGTGGTAGGGATGACGGCGGCTACAACGCCCACGGGCTCCAAGATTCTTTGCGTGCCGTAAACACGGTCCTCATCGACAACGCCGCAGGTTTTAACGTCCTTGTAGGCATTGTAAATGTACTCGGCGGCGTAGTTGTTCTTTATTACCTTGTCCTCGACAACGCCCATGTCAGTCTCAAAAACAGCGCTCTTTGCAAGCTCAAGCCTCGCCTTGTCGGCTGCAATTGCCGCCGATAAGAATATGCGGTCAACCTGCTCTTGGCTGAACAAAGCATACTCGCTCTGCGCCCTTTTGACCCGCCTTAAGCATTCTTCAAGGCTCTCAACGCTGTTGACAATAAGATTTTTTTCGAAATTCATGGAATTTCCTCCTTGCCTTTTCTTTACCCAAAGTATAGCCCCAAAAGGCAGAAATGTGAAATTCCCAAATCGCATACCGATATAGCTTTATCGATATGCGGCTATCTATTAAGGCAGGACGGCTCTTATTTTTACAATCTCATCGAGGAAGGCGTGATCGAGATTTGAGAGGCGATAATCCTTTTTATAGATTAAAACGTCACGGTATTTGCGGGTGTTTTCGGCGCAGCTCCGCTCTGTAAGCCCGTAGCGGTCGAGGATTCTTTGGGGAATCGGGGACACCCACATAAAGGTGAGGGGGTTTTGGCTCAAAAGGTCCATCTGGCTGCCCCGCTCAAAGACGTAGATTATCTTGTCGGTATCGTCAATCAGTTCGTTTTTGAGGACGGTAGGCATGGGCAGGGAGGGCACGAAGGGGTCGGGGTGGGCTATCTCAATGTAGGGCGACAGGTCGCAAAGGCGAACGTTATCGCAGGCTGCAAGCGGGTGCTTTTCGGACATCAAAAGTCGGTAGTTGAACTCGTACAAAAGCTCGGAGCAAAGCTCCTTTTCTTTCAGCATATCCCGAAAATTCTTCTCGTAGGTCGCTTGGTAGCGGATGATGCCGAGTTTGTAATCGGCGTTTTGGAGGTTGCTTATGGCACGGAGGGCGTTGGTCTCCTTGTAGTATATCTCCGCACTGAGTTCGGGGTCGAGCTTATCTATAAAGGCGGTGAAGGCGCAGGCTATGTAGCTTGCACGGGGCACGGAAACGGAGAAGCGCATAGCCCTGCCCTGACGGTCCCTGTACTTGGCCTCGAGGTCGTCCACCTCAGCAAGGATTTTCCGAGCGCGGCTTAAAAACTCCTCGCCCTCATCCGTTGGGTATATGCCCTTGGAGGTGCGCTTGAATATCGTGATTCCGAGCGAGCTTTCAAGGTCGCGCATGGCACGGGAGAGGTTGGGCTGGGCGGTGTAGAGCTTCTCGGCAGCCTTGGTCATCGAGTTGGTTTCCGAGATTGCAATCGCATATTTGAGGTGCAATAGGTTCATGCGCTCACCTCTCAAAAAGCAGGTGGCGGGAGAGGATTGCAAGCGAGGACGCAAGGTTCTCGTTCTCAATCAAAACGCCATCCTTGGCCTTGAGTATCGTTGGCGCAAAGTTCCAAACGGCAGTTATTCCGCAGGAAACGAGGCGGTCGCAAATTTCCTGTGCAGAGCCTGCGGGCACCGTGATGATGCCGAGGCGAATCTTGGAAAAGCGGCATATGGACTCAAGGTCGGACAGCGGTAAAACGGGCTTGCCGCCTATGCTCTTGCCCACCGTTTCGGGGTCGGTGTCAAAGGCTGCAACTATGTTTATGCCGTAGTCGGAAAAGCCGTTGTAGCTCAAAAGCGCACTGCCTAAGTTGCCCGCTCCGATTAAAACCGACTTGGTCTCGTTGTTGCAGTCGAGGCAGCTCTCAATCTGGCAAATAAGCTCCTCAACGTCATAGCCGGTCTTGGGCTTGCCCGTCCCGCTGACGGCAGCCAAGTCCTTGCGAACCTGAACGGGATTCAGCCCGAAAAACTCCGCAATCACCGCAGCGGAGACGTTCTTCCGCTCGCCCTTGATTGAACGGACATAGTGAAGATACACCGGCAGCCGCCTCAGCGTGCTTATGGGGACATATCTGTTCATAACCTTACCTACCTTTTATCTTTATATCCCCATTATGCCCTTTCAACCCATAAAAGTCAAGTCTTATCGATATCAAATTATCTGTTGCAGTCTTATTTGCAGCATTCTTAAAAGTTGACAGCCGTATGTAAGTTATGTATAATTAAGATGAAGAAAAGGGCAGGGGCGTACATTATGGACATGAGGACTGTTCGGCTGGCAAGGAACGGAGACCCCGATGCGATAGAGCTGCTTTACAGGGAGAGCATCGGCAGGGTTCATTTTCTGTGCCAAAAAATGTTGGCGGACAGGCAGCTCGCCTTGAGCACCGCCAAGGAGAGCTTTTTGACGGCGATGCGCAACCTTACCCAGCTCGAGGACGAGTCAACCTTTTTGGAGTGGCTCGAACTCATTGCCGAAAACCTCTGCTGCAAGCTGCAAAAGAGCCGTCAGCCCGTGCTGTTCTCGGATTTTGAACGCCAATCCAAGGTCTACGTCGAGTATGATTTTCGAGAGAAGGAGGACACGGGCTACTGCTACTATTATATGGGCGACCACCAAACGCAGCTTTTGCTTTCGCAAATGGTGGACAGGCTTCCCGACGCCCAGCGGCTGCCGCTGATGTACAGGTTCTATCTCGGCTTAGAGGTGGAGACCATAGCCAAGCGCATGAATTGCAGCGAGGCAGCAATAAAGAGCCGCTTGTTCTTGGGCAGGGAAAACCTGCAAAAGCAGATGGCGGAGGCGGTGAAAGCAAACAAGCTCGGCAAGGTGCTTGCCATGGCGGACGTGTTCGAGCTTATCAAGGCGCTTGCAAGCGGCTATGAGGCGCCCGCTGCGCTGATGTTTCGTGACGATTTCGACGAGCAGGTCTATACAAAGATATACGAACCCGAGGAGGAGGTTAGGGAGTTAAGCCCCAAAAAGAGGGGCAGCTTCCCCTACAAGCGACTGCTTGTCCCCGCCCTGATTACGGTAGCTGCCTGCGCCGTTGTCGCAATGCTGATAGTGATATTAAAAAAGGAGCCCGAGTCGGGGGAGGCGCTGCTCCTGTCCGAACCCGAGCCAAGTTCAACCATAGCTACGGAGGAGCCGCATACGGTTCAGCCCACGCTCACCTCCGCCGTTAGCAGCCAACAGCCGCAGACGGCTCGGCCCACGCTCACCGCCACCGTTACCACCCAACAGCCCACAGAGGAGCCTACCAAAGCGCCCACCGAGGAGCCTACCGCCGCCCCCACGACCGTACCCGACGCCGATACGCTTTACGGGGCGATAGCCGCATCGGGGCTTGACTACGTGCCTACGGATTCGGATTGGCTTGGAGGAATATCGCAGCTCACCGCAGCGGCTCAGGAGCGGCTTTACATTCGCAAGGGGCCCTCCCTTGACTACGATATAGTGGAGTCCGTTCCGTTCGGAACGAGGATGAACTCAGCCGCCGCAAAGTCGAACTGGTTTTTGGTGGAATACGAGGACGGCAAATGGGGCTGGGCTTCGGGAGCCTTATGCTTTGCGGTGTGGATGTTTGAGGAGAACACCAACGCCTATCTTAACGACCTGACCGAGCCCATAAACGAGCTGGACGAACCCTATCTCGTGGTTACGACCGCCGAGGACGGCTCCAACATGCGCTCCGCTCCCGCCGCTACCTCAACAAAGCTCGGCACGCTCGAGACCGGCAAGACGCTCGGGGTATTGAGCAAGCGGGGCGACTGGTACTTTGTCAATCACTGGGGAACGTTTTGCTGGATGCACAGCGACTGCTTCGATAAGGTGAGCCGCTCCATGCTCGACGACGGTAGCTACTATTTTTGGTTTGACGAGTACGAACAGATACACGAGGGGGAGGGCATATACTGGATGTTCGTCTACACCTGCACAAGCATCACCCAAGCGGAGGCGATAAGCCTTTTAAGGGGCGACGATGCGGAGCGAGTGGTACTGTTTGGGGACAGCCGATACTATAAGGAGGAAAGGGTGCTGATAGCGTTCAACGCCGACCTCGAGCTCGTCGACAGAAAACACCCCGAGCTTATCGAAACCGAGAAGGGGGCAACCTTTACGGCAGAGGAGCTTTCCACATATAAGATTCAACACAGCCTTACGGACAGCTCCGCCTACTCGAGCTTCCCGCTTCAAAGCCTCGACGCCTATCGGGAATTGCTCGACAAGTACGACTATAAGGACGCAGAGTTCTTCGGAACCATGACAATAAAAAACGGCCTTGTAACAGAGATGCAAGCGAAGGAGCTGCCGTAGGAGCGGCAGCTCCAATGAAATTTGCCCTGCGGGCAAGTGAAATGGCTTCGCCATGAAATATTTGCCTTGCAAATATGAAATGTGCTGCGGCACATATGGGCAAATTTTATTTCATATCGAACGAAGTGAGATATTTCATGCCGAGCGCAAGCGAGGTATTTCACATTGAGCGAAGCGAAATATTTCATTAAAAACGCTTACTTAAATGCTAATTAGGAGGTGCGATTATGACGGTATTGGAGGCGATTCGGGAGCGGCATTCGGTGCGCAGCTACTTGGACAGGGCTATCGAAGCGGAGAAGCGGGACGCCCTGAATTTTGAGATTGCAAAATGCAACGCCGAGGGCAATTTGAGCATCCGCCTAATTACCGACGAGCCGAGGGCGTTTGCGGGGCTTATTGCAAGGTACGGCAGGTTTGAAAACGTCAAAAACTATATTGCGCTTGCGGGCAAAGACGGGCGTGATTTGAGCGAGAGGGTGGGCTACTACGGCGAGCGGCTCGTGCTTTTGGCGCAGACGCTCGGGCTTAACACATGCTGGGTTGCGGGCAGCCACTCCAAGAGCGAGGCAAGGAAGCACAGCGGGCTTAAAGACGGCGAAAAGCTCATAGCCGTAATCTCGATAGGCTACGGCAAAACGCAGGGAAAGCCGAGAAAGAGCAAGCCGCTCCATGCGCTTTACACAGCGGAATCGGAACCGCCCGAATGGTTTTTATCGGGCGTAGAAGCAGCCATGCTCGCCCCCACCGCCATAAATCAACAGCGATTTTTGATAAGCTTGAAGGACGGCAAGGTCACAATAAAGGACAAAGGCGGCTTCTACTCCAAAATCGACCTCGGCATAGTCAAATATCACTTTGAAATCGCCACACGAAGGCCCCTCTAAAACATCGAGCATAGGGACGGACAGCATCCCTTGGCGACGATAACGTCATTAATGAATTTTTCCGTAGGGGCGGATATCATCCGCCCGCCGTCCACCTCACAATGCAGGTAAGCTGCGGTTAGCATCCGATAAAACACAGCTTAACGAATTAAAAGCCGCCCGATTTAGGCGGCTTAAGTAGCTTTACGGCACCTTGCTTACAGTCCTGCAAGGTAACTCCTAATAGTCGTTGCAATCTCATTTATCAGGGTTTCGTCGAAGGGGTCGGACAGGCCGGCGCTTATCAGGGTCTCGCGGAACTTGCTGTATTGGGGGCGGGACTGAATCGAAAGATAGGCGTGGCAGGCGGCGTCATAGTCCTCGGTGCCGGCGGCAAAGACCTGCAGGGCGCCGAGCATGGAGGTGGCGTAGCTTATGTAGTACATCGGGGACTGGAAGTGATGGTGTATCATCGCCCACTCGGTGCCGCTGTAGCCATAGAGGAAGTCAAAGCCGTACTCTTGGGCTATGCGATAATATTCGGCGTTCAAATCCTCCAAGGTTGCATCGGGGTTTGCGTAGGCATATTGCTGGAACTCATCCTCCATGCAGCCCGCAATCAGTACGTACATTGCGGTCATCATCGCATAGACGCGGGCGCTGTCGGCGTTCTCCGCTCCGTAAATCTGCTCGGCGCGGTTGAGCATCAAAAGCTCAAGCCCCTGTGAATCGACCTCGGCAAGGTCCAAACTGCCGCCGCTGTTCCAGCCCGTGTCGGGGTTGAGATAGAAGTTTGAGTAATGGCCGAACTCGTGGATTATCGTGCTTATCGTAGTAACGTCGCCGTCCCAGTGGGAGTACATAAACGGGGCGTTCAGGTTTTCAATCGTCGTGGAATAGCTGCCCTCCATCTTGACGTCACTGAGATCGAAGTTATAAAGCTCGTACTCAATCATGTAGTCCCATGCGGGAATCAGTTCGGGGAATACCGCCTCTATGTTGGAGCGCAAGGACTCCATCGTCGAGGCCTGTTCATATTCGGTAGCGTTATCGATAAAGCCGTAGTATTCCGCAATGTACTCAAAAATCAGCTCAAAGTACAGCGGGGCAATATAGGCCTTGACGCGATCCCCGAGCGCAAGCGAGTCCTCGGGCGAGAAGTCTCGGTCGTAGCTGTCATAGGCATAGTCGGTATAGTTGTCGTAGCCGAGGGTGGTCGCTATCTCGGTTCTGACGTCCACAAGCTGAATGTAGATTTCACCGGCTGCCGCATTGAACTCATCGAAGTAGCGGTAGATGAGCGTGGAATCGTCGATGGAAGAGATATCGTCATAGCTCACCTGCTGCCCGTTGTACTCTATCGTGAAGGTAGAGTTAAGCTCCTCGTATTGGCTTGTAAGCTCGGTTTCCTGCTTCACCAAGTCCTGAATCGACTCGTCGTTCAACATATCCCCGAGGTAGAGCATATCGATATAGTCCTGTGAGTAGGAGGCACCCGAAGCGGGATCCTCTATCAGCGCAATGCCGAGGTCGGTGAGCCTCCAGCTAACGTCGGTCAAGGAGTTGTTCAAATCCTCGTAGTTCTGCTGCATCTCATCGTTGGTAACGTCGAGACAGTAGAGGATGTAGGCAATCGATGCCATGGAGCTTGCATCGGTATATCTTTGGCAGAGGCTCTCATATTCTTCAAGGCAGGCGGCGGCGTCCGCTCCCTCTCCGTACTCGCTCTGAACCCGCTCGATATCGGCAATCAGCGCATCGGTGTCGGGCATGACAAAGACCATGTCCGAAAACTTTACGGTTCCATGCTCTATATCCGGAAACACTATCTCCTCCGAGACGGAAGGCGTGGGCGTGTTCCCTGCGGGAGGCTCCGAAGCATCCGATTCCTCGGGCTGCTCGGTAGGTACTTCTGTGGGCACTTCGGTGGGCCGATCGGTAGGAGCCGAGGTGACCTCGGAACCAAGGTAATCTCGGGCGACGTCCACGAGGGCACGGCACGAGGTCGCAACGAGCGCAACGCAGAGAATTAAAGCAATAATGGCTGTTTTTAGAGCAGTCTTTTTCATAATCTCATTTCCCCTTACATATTTGTCTATATTCTACGCTAAACCGACAAAAATAACAAGCCGATAAATGTGAATTAAATTTGCCATATTCCGTCGGTTATGGTATATTATAGAATAGACTTGGAGGTAGATATGAACATTGTAGTTTTATGCGGCGGCTTATCTCCCGAGCGGGAGGTTTCGATAAGCTCGTCAACGATGGTGTGCAATGCGCTTTTGGACAGAGGGCATCGGGCGGTAATGGTCGATTCGTTTTTGGGTCTGCCCGAATTTGATGGGGACTTTGACGCCCTGTTTGCAGGAGCAAAAAAGCTCCCGCCCTACACCGTAAGCCCCGAGGAGCCGAACCTTGCCAAGATTAAGGCCCTTCGCACCGCCGAAGGCGATACCGATACAATAGGAAGAAACGTCGTGGCCCTTTGCAAGTATGCCGACATCGTCTACATAGGCTTGCACGGCAACGGCGGCGAGAACGGAGATATACAGGGCTATTTCGACAACCGAGGCATAAGGTACACCGGAACCAATGCCGAGGGCTGCCGCATGGCGATGGACAAATGGGTGTCCAAGCGCATATTCAACGAGTTCGGCGTGACCACGCCGAGGGGTGCGCTCCTTAAAAAGGGCGAGCCGATAAGATACGATTCCCTGCCCCTGCCCGCCGTTGTAAAACCGTGCAGCGGCGGCTCCTCCATAGCCACAACGATAGTCAGAGACAGGAGCCTATTGCAGCCCGCGATAGAGCTTGCGTTCAAGCAGGAGGACAGGGTTCTCGTCGAAAACCTTATAGAGGGCAGGGAGTTTGCCGTGGGCGTTTTGGGCGAGGAGGCGCTACCGGTCATAGAGATTCTGCCCAAGGCGGGCTTTTACGATTACAGAAACAAATACATTGCGGGGCTTACAAGGGAAGTCTGCCCTGCCAACATCGAACCCAAGTACAGGGAGCTGCTGCAAACCATGGCGATAAAGGGCTTTGCGGCGTTGAAACTGCAGGTCTACGCAAGGTTCGACTTCATCCTAACCCCCGAGGGGAGGGCGTTTTGCTTGGAGGGTAACACGCTGCCGGGCATGACCCCAACCTCGCTCTTGCCGCAGGAGGCTGCGGCTGCAGGCATAGACTACCCCTCGCTCTGCGAGCGGATAATCAAGCTCTCGCTGGAGAAGTAGCATGGAGTACAGCCTGTCAAGGATAGCCGAGATAACGGGCGGAACGCTGAGCGGAGACGACGCAAGGGTCTTGGGCGTTTCGATAGACACCCGAACGATAAAAAGGGGCGAGCTGTACGTTGCGATAATCGGCAAGGCCATGGACGGCCACGATTTTTGCGCTGCCGCAATGGAAGCGGGTGCCGCTGCCTGCCTTGTGAGCAGGTCCACAGCCCCGCCTTCCATCGAGGTTTCGGACACGGTTAAGGCAATTCAGGACTTGGCAAAGGACTACCGCGAGCAGTTTAATATACCGATAGTGGGCATCACGGGCAGCGCAGGCAAGACCACGACCAAGGACATGACCGCAGCCCTGCTTTCCGAGCGGTACAACACCCTAAAAACGAGCGGCAACCTAAACAATCAGACCGGCGTCCCGCAGGTGATATTCAAGCTGTCAAAGGAGCACGAGGCGGCGGTTATCGAGATGGGCACCAACCACTTTGGCGAGATTGAAGCGCTTTCGAGGATGGTTCAGCCCACCGTTTGCGTGTTCACCAACATCGGGGATGCACACATGGAGTTTTTCAAGGATCGCAGGGGCACGCTCAGGGCAAAGGGCGAGATGTTAAAATACGCAAGGTCGGGGGCGTGCGTCATAGTAAACGGCGACGACGAGCTTTTGATTGAACTTAGACACGATATCAGCTACGGATTTTCCAAACATTGCACCCTGCGCTGCACTTCGCTTAGGGAGCGGGGGATATTCGGCACCGACTTTACGGTGGAATACGGAGGCAAAAGCTCCGAGTTTTTCATCCCGCTTGCAGGGCGGCACATGGTGTACAATGCGCTTGCCGCAATAGCTGCAGGCTTTGAGCTTGGGATAAGTGCAGAGCAGGCGCAGGCCGCCCTCTCAAACTTTTCACCGAGCGAGGGCAGGGCGCAGCTTGTAAGGGGAAGGGACTGCATGGTGATAAACGATGCCTACAACGCCAATCCTGTCTCGATGAAGGCGGCGCTCGAGGGCTTGAAAAAGGCGGAGGGCAGGACGGTTGCCATCTTGGGCGACATGGGCGAGCTCGGAGAGGACTCTTTGCGCTTTCATGAGGAGGTTGTAAAAGCCGCCGTGCAGATGGGAATAGATGAGATAATCCTGATAGGCAGCAGCTTTTTATCGACCGAAACGCAGGGCGTGCATAGGTTTTCGAGCATAGAGGAGGCCATCCCTTCCATATCGGAGCTTGTAAGGGCGGGGGACACGGTTTTGGTCAAGGCGTCGCACAGTATGCACTTGGAGCGGCTGATCCCACCTTTGACAAGGTGAGCAAGGGGTAAAGCAATATTAAATAATTGTTCATATCGCTGTCACAAAAAGCGTGCTATAATATTAGCTACTTCAAGGGCAAGGGGGAAAGGCTATGCTCACCATCTTCAATCGCGCGCTTTTACTCGTGGACATCTCCAAGGAGGAGCTTGTCAGGGCCAAGACCAAGATGAAAAACGCCGGCATCAGTATCGAAATTAAGACCCGCAGGAACGAGCAAAAGGGCAAGTCTGCGGATCTCTATGCCGTGTACGTCCGCAAATGCGATTATACAGAGGCGCGAAAGGTCTGGGAGCGGGGCTGATATTTTTCCTAAAATCTATGGTTTTGCCACATCTTTGTTGCAATTGCCGTCTATACTGTAAGGGATTTGAATAAAGGAGGTCGACTAAATGAAAAAATTTATTGCGGTTCTTGTTGCCGTGCTGCTGACCGTGGCGTTTTGTGCAACTGCCGCTGCGGATACCCAACAAAACAAGACCGAGCTCTTGGCTCGTTTGAAGGAAGTTCTCAACGGCGAGGAGGGACTTGATATCTATAATCAGGTCGAAAAGATTATTCAGCGGGACGAGATAGAGGTGAGCGACGATCAGCTTGCAAGCGTGCTTGCGATAGACTATTCCGAGGCGCTCGGAGACGTCGAGTACAAGGGCATAGTGTGGAGCGAGTACACCGATTCGGAGCAGGCGAGCGCAATGCGCCTTGCAAACGAGGTCTGCGATATCTTAGGACTCACCTTCAACATAGACCCCTCCAACGATTCGCAGAGGGAGGGCTATATCTCGATTTCCGTCTACAAGGACGGCAAGCTGATGGGCGTTATCGACGGTGACGCCAAGACCGACGTTGTAAACCGGCCCGTGATATGGTACCTTGTGGGCGGTGGCGTGTTGGTAGTCATAGCCATAGTGCTTGCGGTAGTGGTGTTCCGCAGACGGGACACGGCAAATAAGGTATGAGCAAAAAAAGCAAGGGTAAGAGAGTTGGCGAAGGGCTGCTAAAACTGCTGCCCTTTGTCCTGTTTTTCTGCGCATTGATACTGTTTTCGCTGTTTCTGTTCAACACGGTGTTGGAGGAAACGGCGTACTTTTCGCTGTTCGTAGGCGAGAGGGTCTATGCGGACTCTGAGGAGCAGGCGGGGGACTTTGTGCCCGGAGCTGCCACGGACACGCTCCCTCAGATAGCCTACGGCACTCAGTTTGCGCAGCTCAATGTCGAGGGCTGGGATATTAAAAATATCGCAGTGTACCTCGGCAACGACAAGAGCATACTGAAAAAGGCGGCGGGCATGTCGTTTGCAAGCGGCTTCCCGGGGCAGGGGCAGCGGGTTATAATCTCAAGCCATGTCACAAGGGAGTTTGCCGAGCTTGAGGACACGCCGATAGGAGCTGTAGTTACGATTGAAACGCTGTACGGGCCCTATGAGTACAGGGTTGTGGACAAGAGGAGCTTTTCGGGCACGGAGAGGAGCCTTCTCACCCCATCGACGCTGTACGGCGAGCAGCTCATCCTCTATACCTGCTATCCGAGGGATAACGGGGGCCACCGCAGAACCGAGCGGTGTGCGCTTATCTGTGAGAAAATAAGCGGATTGGAGTTGGTGGGATGAAGGCAGTAAGAACGATTTTAACCGCAATATTGGTGCCGCTCTTGGTTGTATCGACCGCCCTGACGCTGTTTTCGGGCGTGATGCGCTTTGCGGTTCTAAACCCCGAATATTATAAAAAGCACTTGGCGGACGAGGACTACTGCGCCGAGATGCAGGAGCATCTAAACGATGACTTGGGCTATATCGCCATCCTTTACGGGCTCGACGAGCAGGAGGTTTCCGAGCTTGTCACCGATGAGGACATAAGGGCTTATACGGCGGAGTATATCGATGCGGTGTTTGCAAGGAGCGACCCCTCCGAGACGTTCACCCCCGCAGAGTATCCGTACAATGCGTTTTTGAACTATGTGCTGTCGAATACCAACGTCAGCTTTGAGGCGGCGGAGGACTTTGCCTACGATTGCGCCGAGGCGGTGCAAAACGACCTGTGGGCGGTCAATCAGGAGATGATTCTAAACTCCGTAACGTTTTTGCAGAGCAGCAGCATCGTAACCGAGCTTACAGCCCTGTTCACCCTGCTTCTGCTGTTGACTCTGGGGCTTTCGGTAATAGTGTTCTGCGTGTACATAGGCAGGATTCGCAGCGGGCTTGTTGCCCTGTTCGGCAGCTATTTTTGCGGCGGCTCGATAATCTTTGCGCCCCTGCTCGTGTTCATCCTAAAGGGCTACACCGAGAGGCTCAACATAGCCGTCTCCCCCTACCGTACCCAGCTCGTTGGGATATTGCAAACGATTCTCAAAGGCGGGGCAGTCGTGACGGGACTTGTGGTTGCCGTCAGCCTGATTGTAATTGCAATCTGCATTTTTACGAAAAAGAAGCGTTAATGTTAAAACCCGACTTTTGCTTGCAAAAGTCGGGTTATACCATAACGGAAAGGATATTCAAGCACTTAACGAAAGAAAAAAGGGAAGCTCGCCGTTGTATTCAAACCCTTTTTTATCGGATACATGGGAGTGCCTTATTCAATCGGTTCGAAATCGGCGACGCCGTGTTTGCAGAGCGGGCAGATGAAGTCTTCGGGAAGCTCCTCTCCTTCATAGACATAGCCGCAAACCTTGCAGACATATCCCTTTTTGCCTTCGGTTTGAGGCTTCGGTTTGACATTATTTTGATAATAAGTATAGGTCATTGTTTCGGCGTCGTTGATAACCCTTGCTTCGCTTATCGTACAAATAAACATCCCATGAGTGCCGAGATCGACATACTGTTCCACATTCAGCGACATAAACGAGTTTATATATTTTGGCAGGAACACCAGCCCGTTATCCGAGCGAAGCGGCGTACAGCCTTTGAACTTATCCGTATTACGACCGCTGACAAAGCCGAATGCCTGAAATACCGAGAAGGGAGCGGCGATCGACAGACAGCAGACATTCATCTTACCTGTGTTATTTATGACATGGTGTGAATAGTTCTGCTTGTTTATCGTCACGGCGATGCGGTTGGGCGTGTTTGTCACCTGCGAAACGGTATTGACAATCAGAGCGTTGTCCTTTACACCGTCGTTGCAGGTTACTACATAAAGCCCATAGCCGATATTGAAAAGCGCCGTCAGGTCGTTTTTGTTCGCTTTGTCGGAACTTTGGGCAATATAATCTCTACAAAGCTCTGCGGCAAGCTCATCAAGCTGCTTGCAGCTGCCCTCGTCAAGAGCGGACTTGATAGATACGACGGGCGAGATGATGTTGAGGTTTTTGCTTTTTTCAAGCATACCTTTTATAACCTTTGCCGCCTGCGGCGCCCAAGAGCCGTTCTCTATTATGGCAACGGTGCGGTTTTGGAAGTTCCGTTCGGTCAGATGCTCGATAAAGCTTCTCATAAACGGAAAAACATCGGCATTATAGGTGGTGGTGGCAAGCACTAATTTGTTGTAGCGGAAGGCGTTTTCCACTGCCTTTGACATATCCTCACGGGCAAGGTCGGTTACAACAACCTTTGGGCATCCCGAGGCAACAAGCCTGTCTGCAAGCAGCTCGACTGCCTTTTTTGTATTCCCGTAAACCGAGGTGTATGCAATAAGTATTCCTTCGCTTTGGGGGGTGTAGGAGGACCATGTGTTATACAGTCCGAGATAGTGACCGAGGTTTTCGTTAAGAACAGGGCCATGCAGCGGGCAGATTGTTTGAATATCCAAGGCTGAGGCTTTTTTAAGCAAGGCCTGCACCTGAGCGCCGTATTTGCCGACTATACCGATATAGTATCTTCTCGCCTCGTCATCCCACGGCTCATCAGCGTCGAGTGCGCCGAATTTGCCGAAACCGTCGGCAGAGAATAATACCTTGTCCGTACTGTCGTAGGTTACCATAACCTCCGGCCAGTGAACCATAGGAGCGGTTACAAAGGTCAGCGTATGCCTGCCGAGCGAAAGAGTGTCGCCATCGCCGACAACAACCCGACGGTCGGCATAATCAGTACCGAAGAATTGCTTCATCATCGCAAACGCTTTTGCCGTAGCAACAACCGTTGTGTTGGGATACACCCTTGTGAAATTTGCAATATTTGCGGAATGGTCCGGCTCCATATGCGAAACGATAAGATAATCGGGGGCGCGACCGCTTAGCTTGCTTTGCAGATTATCCAGCCATTCATGCAGGAAATTTGCGTCCACAGTGTCAAGCACGGCGATTTTTTCATCAAAAATCAGATAGGAATTGTAGGACATTCCATTGGGAACAACATATTGCCCCTCAAACAGGTCAATCCGATGGTCGTTTACTCCGATATAACTTATGTCGTTTGAAATTTTCATTGTAAAGTCCTTTCATATTATAACATTTTGCGAGACCGTCAGGAGCGAATGCCCCAACAAAGACTTACGAGAAGCAAGGCTCACCTAATTACTTTACCATATAATCCGATGTTTTACAAAAAAATTTTTAGGAAAAATCGAAAGGGTTAACGACAAAGAAGCGGAAAAAAGCAAAAAAAGCGCTTGACAAGGCGTAAAACGCCCGCTATAATTGGTTTGTTCAAGCAGAGGCACCCGCTTCTCACCTGCCGACAATGAGGTCAGGCACGGTTAATAGGTTGGTTAGACGTGGGTGCATTTGCGCCCACTATTTTTTTGGAGGTGTTTTCAATCGCTAATATAGACCAGCAGATAAACGAGCAGATTCGGGATCCCGAGGTTCGTTTGATAGACGAGAACGGCAACCAGCTCGGTATTATGGACGTGCGCGAGGCGCAGCGCCTTGCGGACGAGCGGGACTTAGACCTTGTCAAGGTGTCGAGCAACGTGCCGCCTACCTGCAAGCTCATGGACTACAGCAAGCATCGCTATGACATGATGAAGCGCGAAAAGGAGCAGCGCAGAAATCAAAAGGTGGTAGAGCTTAAAGAGATTCGGCTGTCGGCAACGATAGACAAGCGGGACATGGAGATAAAGGCAAAGCAGTGCGTGAAGTTTTTGCAAAACGGAGACAAGGCGAAGGTGTCGATAAGGTTTAGAGGCAGGCAGATAGCGCACGGGAGTCTGGGGCTGGATGTTATGAGAGCGTTTTTCGAGATGGTCGAGAGCGCAGCGACGATGGAACGCGAACCCAAACAAGAGGGCAGAAATATGTTTATGGTGCTTGCACCAAAGAATAATTAGGAGGAAATTATGCCGAAGATTAAGACACACAGAGGAGCTGCAAAGCGTTTTTCCGTGACAAAGAACGGAAAGATTAAGCGCAGCAAGGCTTACAAGAGCCACATTTTGACGAAAAAGACCACCAAGCGTCTGCGCGGACTGCGCCAAACCGGTTACATAGCCGAGTGCGAGGCCAAGAAAGTGCGCGAGATGATTCCGTATAAGTAAGGAGAAGAGCTATGGCAAGAATTAAAAGATCAGTAAATGCATTGAAGAAGCGCCGCAAGGTTTTGCGGTTGGCAAAGGGATATTACGGTGCCAAGAGCAAGCAGTACCGTGCCGCATCGCAGCAGGTTATGCGTTCCATGGCTTATGCGTTCGTGGGCAGAAAGCACAAGAAGCGTGAATATCGCAAGCTGTGGATAGCCCGAATCAACGCCGGCGCCCGCATCTGCGGAACGACCTACAGCCGCCTCATCAACGGACTGAAACTCGCCAACGTAGACGTGAACCGCAAGGTCTTGGCCGACCTCGCCGTCAACGACATGGAAGCCTTCCGCTCCCTCGTCGACGTAGCAATGAAAGCAAGAGCATAAATGATTCGTCAAAAATCTCGGCAGGCGCAAGCCTGCCGATGTTTTATGCCTTGATGCAGCAACGAGGAAACATACAAAGTAATAAAATTACGGCATTTCGTTTTGAAAAGAGGGCAAAAACCGAATAAAAACAGAAATGAGTTCAAGTTTTGGCGCCCAAAAGTTTGAACTCATTTAAAAATCAGCTCTTCGATTTGGCTTAATGGCACAAGTCCTGTGCGAATCAAAAGCTCCATATCAAGAGCATCGATAACGTTTCTTGCACGTTTGCCCGAATGATAGGCTATTCCACAGCTTCGAAACAGATTTCTCATTTTATTTTCCCCTTTCGCCCTTTCAGCGGCATATCCGCGTCGCACGATAAGAACTTGCAGATGCCGTTCAAATCGCCAAGCATAACGTCCTCAATATCGGCTGCTGCGGCCATATCAATAACGGCACCTGCTTTTTTCAGCGAGGAACGAAGCATTGCCCAGTCCCCCTCATGAAACTTTGTGATGTCATTTTTATAGTCATCCGTGTCATAACACAGAAAGACGTACCAGATATGGCCCGCTCCGTACTTGGCGACACATTGAGAGGTAAACCACTTGCCTGCACGAGGCATTTGCGTCACAGTATTAACAACATTAAACTTTATCAAATCAGTGCTTGATTCGGTTTTCAGGTGATACACAATATCGGGGCTTACATTGTCCTCAATTCGAGTCATGGTAGCGGAATGTTTTCGGCAAAGATGCTCCAAAAGAGCCATGTAAAATTCCTTCTCGGTTTCACCTTCAAGAATAAAGGTGTAACCGTTTGAAAAATCATGCTCCATAATCAATCACCCAGATAGGCCGAAAGAATTGAAGCGGAATCTTCATCGCCCGCCATCAGCTCGAATAAATACTCTCCCACTGTGGTTTCCAAGCTTCGGGTTGTTTTGAGCAGGGACTTGGTCTTTGTTTTTTGAATCCTCCTAAAATATGCAACCCCATCGTCTTTAGGTGCTCCGACATAAAGCGCTTCAGGCTTTAAATATTGAATCAGATATGGAGAATGGCTTGTCAATATCATAGAGGTATCTTCCGAAATATGATTAAGTGACTCTAAAAGCTTGCTAATCATTTTAGGGTGAATGCTTGTTTCAATTTCATCAACACCGATTAGATTTATTCCGTAGCAACTGCCGAGAACGGCATTGGCTATGAGCCAAAAGATACGCTTTGTGCCTGTTGACATGTGTTCCATGCTTATCGGTTGATTCAAATACTTGCTATGAATAACCAAGCGATACAATTCGTCTTTAATGCGGTAAGGTATTTTGATATTATCGTTTGCAGAGGGGGCGTCGTCTTTCGATGAGAGCATGATACTCTGGGTCTCGACAATATCTTCGCTGTTCAAGGTATAGTATTGCAGCTCAATCCGTTCAAACTCAGGGAACAGGTCAAGAATCGTTTCAACAAATAAATTGTATTGTTTCGGTTTCTCCTTTATAAGCATACTTAGAGCCTTGGGGAGATCGCTGTCAACAAAGGAAAGCTCCGACGAAGTGCCAAAGTCAAACTCAATCGGCACCGGCAGGAAGGGCTTGTCCAATTCAAGGGTCTTACATATCCTATAGCTCAAGGACTTTATCGAGGAGATTACATCGCCAATTTCGATATCGTCCACAGAGGAGAGAACGTCGATTGCCAAGACATCCTTTGCAAGTGATATTTTGCGGAACGCCTTGGTGTCTTTTTTTGCCCGATACTCCCCCAAATCCCTTTTAAGATAAGCGGTGTAGCGGACGCTTTCGCTTGCACGCACTTCTATGGATTCGTCGGTTATAACGGCTCCGGTGTTGTTATCGTTAAACCATGAAAAGCTGAAAGAATACTTCACATACCTGTATTGTTCAAGCTGTGGCTCGTCAAATTCGATTGAGAAAAAATAGTCCTTTTCGGCGAGAGAGGGGGAGAGGGGAATCCCTCGAGTCCAGTGCATCATGTTTGTACGCTGCCTTGCCGATCCCGCTATAAAATCGAAACCGAAACGAATCGCTTCCAGCAGATTCGATTTGCCATAGTTGTTCGTAGATACCAAAGCAATCATCCTTGACAAATCCAAGGTGGTATCCGCAACGTTTTTGAAATTTCCGATTGAAATACTTTTCAGCTTCATGTAAGCATCTCCTTTTCAATGCAAGTATATCCCGATATAAAAACAAAGTCAACAAAAAGTTTGATTTTTGAGCAGAAAAATATGATATTTTACGAATATTCGACAATGAGTTCAAGAAAATATTTGAATTCACGTTTTGATTAGAATGCCAAGCGTCAAATATAAAGCGCGCTCAACAAAAGGATTCCTCCTAAACCAACCCCAACACAAGATAAGTAAGCCCGACGATTATCGAGGCGGAGATGCCGTAGACGAGGACGGGCCCGGCTATGGTAAACAGCTTTGCGCCCACACCCATGACGAGGCCCTCGGCACGGAACTCTATTGCGGGGGCGGTGATGGAGTTGGAAAAGCCGGTTATCGGCACGACGGTACCGGCGCCCGCAAACGAGGCGAGCTTGTCGAAGATGCCGATGGCGGTAAACAGCGCTGCCAAAAAGACGAGGACGATGGCCGTCAGCGTGCCTGCTGCCTTGGTGTCAAGGTCGAACCAGAGCTTGCCGAGGTCGGAGATGCCCTGACCCAAGCAGCAGATTAGCCCGCCCACAACGAAGGCTCGGATGCACATTCGGAGCGTTTTTGAGCGGGGTGCTGCGGCGTTGACCTCGGCTTGATAGGCCTGTGCATCAAAGCGGTTCATTCCTTGCGCTCCTTCTCGGGTGCGGGCTTGAAGTAGACCTCACGGTCGGCGGGAAGCTGCATCCCACCCGTTCCGAAGTGGGCAATCTCGTAAAATTTTGTTCTGTGTGGCATAGATGACCTCCTAAAACCTTTCATGGGGATATTATTGACCGAAAAAATGAAAATTAATCCGAAAGAATCTGAAAAAATTGCTTGACAAGGCGATTTGATTTTGTTACTATATCCGATGTGCCATTGGGTGGAGTGCGCCACAGCCCCGGCTGCAAAGCGCAGTGGCAGCAAGTTTATTATTTACTTTATATGGAGGAATCGCCATGAATACCTATATGGCAAAGGGCGAAACCGTTGAGCGTAAATGGTACGTTGTCGATGCTACCGACATGGTCTTGGGCCGTCTGTCATCGCAAGTAGCAGCAATACTCAGAGGTAAGCATAAGCCTATTTTTACACCGCACGTGGACACGGGCGATCACGTTATCATCGTGAACGCTGCCAAGGTTCGCTTGACCGGTAAGAAACTTGATGATAAGAAGTACATTCACCACACCGGTTATCCGGGTGGAATCCGTGAGGTCTCGTACCGCACCCTGCTTCAAAAGAAGCCCGAGTTTGCAGTTTACGAGTCCATCCGCCGCATGATGCCGAAGGGCCCCTTGGGTTCGCAAATGCTCAAGAAGCTGCGTGTATATGCAGGTGCGGAACATGAGCATGAGGCGCAAAAGCCCGAAGTGCTGAACTTGAACTAAGGAGGAAGTAGACGATATGGCAAAGACAGCTTTTATGGCAACCGGCAGACGCAAAAAGTCCATCGCCCGTGTTCGCTTGCTTCCCGGAAGCGGCACAATCACCATCAACAAGCGTGATTTGGACAATTACTTCGGTCTCGAAACGCTGAAGATGATAGTCCGTGCACCCTTGGTTCTCACCAACAACGTCGAAAAGTATGACGTGCTCGTCAACGTCTATGGCGGCGGCACAACCGGTCAGGCGGGCGCAATCCGCCACGGTATCTCCCGTGCCCTGCTCGTAGCCGAACCCGAGCTCCGTCCCGCCCTCAAAAAGGCAGGCTACCTGACCCGTGACCCGAGAATGAAGGAGCGCAAAAAGTACGGCCTGCACGCAGCAAGACGCGCACCCCAGTTCAGCAAGAGATAATCTTATATCGCAAACAAACCAAACGGAGGACTTATACGCCCTCCGTTTTTTTCTCTTTTGAACGCATCACCCACCCCACATGGGCACCACCCGTAGGGGCGGATATCATCCGCCCGCCGTGCTCTTTATTATCCCTTCGGGGGGCTTTCTCTGCTTTCTTTTCGCGAGAAAAGAAAGCAGCAAAGAAAAGCGGTAAAGAGGGAGATTTTCAATTTACGGATAGATATTTGAGTGCGCCATTTTGCCGCAGACAGGCGACAAAATGGCTGGGGCTTTTATATTATTTGGCGATTGGGGTTGACATTTGTTTGGGAATTTTATACAATTAGGTTGTATAAATGTTTCTTTTGAACCCCGATAGTGTTTGTTTCTCTTCCCCCCCTTGCGTTCATTTTAGGAGGTATTACATGAAAAGGTTTTTATCAGTCATTTTGGCAACATTGATGGTTTTGGCTCTGGTTTCTTTTGTCCCGCCCGAGGAAACAAAGGCGGAGCCCGAAATTTGGGACGGCACGATTGCCTCGGGTTATGCGGGAGGCGACGGCAGTGAAGAAAGCCCCTATCTGATTGCAAACGGGGCGCAGCTTGCCTATCTTGCAGAGCAGACAAATACCGTCACGGGCTATTCCGCCGACAAGTATTTTAAGCTGACCGCGGATATAGTTTTGAACGACACCTCGAATTGGGGAAGCTGGGGCAGCCTTGACGGCAACGACGAAGTCATAGCCCCCGCCAACGCTTGGACGCCGATAGGCATATTTGGAAAGACCTTTCAAGGCAACTTTGACGGAAACAACAAGGTCGTCAGCGGAATCTACATCAACGGCGCAAGGGAGCTGGGTTTGTTTGGCTATTGCCAAGATGCTAAAATTAAGGCTGTCGGCGTAGAGGTGTCTTATATAAGGGGAACCGTCTATGTCGGCGGCGTGTGTGGGAATTGCGAGAATTCCACCATCACAAACTGTTACAACACGGGCACGGTAAGCGGAACCGGATACTGTGTCGGCGGCGTGGTTGGCTATATTCAGGCTCCTATTACAAACTGCTATAACACAGGCACGGTAAGCGGAAATCAATATGTCGGCGGCGTGGTTGGTCAATGCTATGCTTCCGTCACAAACTGCTATAACACAGGTGCAGTAAACGGCGTTCGGCATGTCGGCGGCATAATTGGGTGTTGTTATGCATCAATCACAAAAAGCTATAACGCAGGTGCGGTAATCGGCATAGGAGACGATGTAGGAGGTATAGTCGGATATAGTATATCTTGCAACCTCGAAACCTGTTACAATCTCGGCTCGGTAAACGGCAATAACGGTGTCGGCGGCATAGCAGGGCACAGTTTGGGTTGCGTCATCACAAAAAGCTATAACACAGGCGCAGTAGACGGCAATAGCGCTGTCGGCGGTGTGGCGGGACGGAATGAAAACGGTTCAATCACAAACTGCTATAATACGGGAGCAGTAAACGGTGCAAACTGGGTCGGCGGGGTTGCAGGATATAATTTCAATGCCCGCGTCAGCACCTGCTACAATGTGGGGACTATAGAAAGCACGAGCCTATATACAGGCGGCGTGGCAGGTTGTAACATAGCGGAGACGAGGAGAACCGCAAGTATTGCAAACTGCTACTATCTCGACTCCTGTGGCGCAGCCGTAGGCGCAACAAACGGCGAAGGCGGAGGAACCGAAACCATTACCAATGTAATCGCCCTCGCCGACGGAGAGCTTTGCAATGGTTCCAACTATGGCGGCTTTGACTTTATAGGTTCGCCGAATGAAAATATCGATCCCGTTTGGACAATGGCGGGCAATTCCAACTATCTATACGCCGAGCTTTACGAGCTTAAGCACGTTTTTGCGGTGAGCGGCATTACGGCTACGGAAAGCATGGAGCTTGGCATCGGCGGCACGGATACGATAGAATACACCATTACGCCTTCCAATGCGGACAACCAAAACGTCAGCTTTACTTCGTCTGCCGAAAGCGTAGCCACGGTTAGCGATACGGGCGTGGTAACAGGCGTTTCGGAGGGTACTGCCACCATAACTACGACCACCGAGGACGGCGCCTTTACGGCTACCACCACCGTCACCGTACACGCCGATTGTACCGTAACCTACATGGCGGACAATGTGCAGGTTGCACAATACACGGTGCGCTGGGGCGACACGCTCGAAACTATCCCCGAAGTCCCCGCCAAAGAGGGACACGACCAAGTTGCACCCGCATGGGACATCGACCTAACGGACGTTGCGATAGAGAAGGATTACACCGTCAACGCCGTCTACACGATAAACACCTACACGGTAACCTACCTTGCGGACGGTGAGACCGTGGGAACCTATAATGTAAACTGGGGCGAAAAGCTGACCGAGATCCCTGAAGTCCCCGCAAAGGAGGGCTACGATCAAGTAACGCCCACATGGGACACCGACCTTGCGAACGTTGCAATCAAGCAGGATTACACCGTCAATGCCGTCTACACGATAAACACCTATACGGTAACCTACGTTGCGGACGGGGAAACCGTGGGAACCTATAATGTCAAATGGAGCGATAAGCTGACCGAGATTCCCGCCATCCCCGCCAAGGAGGGCTACGACCAAGTTACACCCACATGGAGCGTTGACCTTACGGACGTTGCAATCAAGCAGGATTACGATGTTACGGCGGTCTACACGATAAACACCTACACCGTAACCTACACAGCAGACGGCGAGACGGCTGCAGAATACACAATAAACTGGAACGAAACCCTTGAAACTATCCCCGCCGTCCCCACCAAACCCCATCACATCACCGTAGGCTGGGACAAAGACCTATTGAACCTTGCGATAAAACAGGACTACGAGGTAACGGCTCTTTACACTGCATTGTTGTACGGCGATGCAAACTGCGACAACGAGGTTGACGCAAACGACGCCTCGCTGATACTCCGCTATGTTGTAGGCCTTAGCAACATCAGCGAACTC
>JAUNBP010000055.1 GCA_030526995.1 Clostridia bacterium | reverse complement strand
CACATTATGAAGATATTTTAAGATAATTTAAGATATTTGAATTTTATTCCGCTATGACCGAAACGTCGGTCCCCGAGAGAAGCTGCGTTATCATCTCCGCAGACACCCCGCTGACATAAACCTCCTTTAGCTGAGGCAGCCCCGTAAGTGCGTCGGCATTGCCAATGACGGCGTCGTTGAGATACAGGATTTCAAGCCGCGTAAATTTTTCAATCCCGTCAAGGCTTTTTAGGTTCAGCCGCTTCAGCGAAAGCACCTTTACGGTATCATAACCGCCGAGCAAATCCGTTGATGATACCGTAGAGTCCCCAACTTCAAGAACGACAAGCCGCCCGCAGGTTTCAAGGCAGGACAGGTCGGTCACGCAAGTGTCATATAAGTTGAGCTGTTCAAGCGTTTGCCTGCCGCTAAGGGCGGACAGGTCGGAGACCTGCGTGTGCATTAGATTTACGCATACAGGATTATTCAACGCCGAAAGGCCCGAGGCGTCCTCGAGCGTTTGATAGGCTATTTGTAACTTTTCGATATTCGGCATGAGCGACAGGTCGGCAAGCGAGGATATATCCCCTCGGATATATTCCTTCCCGCTGCCCAAGCCCCCGTCAAAGGCGTCCAAAGTTGCGGAAACCTCCGTGCCGAAGATATAAAGTTCCTTGACGGTCAAAAGCTCCTCCGCCGTGAGCGGTTCGCCCTCGGTCTTGCCAAGTTGTACACGGGCGGCGGCCTCTATGAGCGGCTCGGTAAAGGTTACGGCATCCACAGCAGCTTTCGGTGTAAAAAGCGTAGTATAGCGCCCTATCGCAAAGCCCGCACAGAGGAAAGCGAGCGCAAAAAGCAGGAGGGAGGCAGAGGCAAGCAGGCGCTTTTTCCGCTTGCCGTCCGCTTGCAGCAGCGCCCTTTTCACATTGGCAACGGTAGCATACCTATCCTTAGGAGAAAAAGCGGTGCAGCGGTCAACGATACGGCGGTATTGCGCAGGGACGGGCGTTTCCTCCCGAGGCTTTTCCGCTCCGGTCAAAAGAAAGCGGAGAAGCACGCCGAGGGAATAGACGTCCGTTCGACAATCGGTCTGTGAAAAGCCGTACTGCTCCGGCGGGGCATACACACGGGTTCCGAAAAACTGTGTATCCGTCTCCGCTTTCTCGCTGTACTGCCTTGCAATATCAAAGTCTATCAGGGCGATACTGCCGTCGGGCTTTACGATGATGTTTTGCGGCTTGATGTCACGGTGAATGACGGGCGGCGTCTGCGTATGAAGATAACAGAGGATATCGCAGAGCCAACGCAGATATCCACGGCCTTCGCAGCCGTAAATTCGCCTTGTTGCGCATACAAATCGAGCGGCGTTCCCTCAACATAGCTTCGGACGGTGATGCAGAGCCTGTCATCCTCAAAGGAATCCACATACTTAGGCAGACCGTCGTGGTCAAGCCGCATCAATATATCGTTCTCGTGAACGACCGTAAAAACGGACTTATCATAGCACTTGGCAACGTACAGCATCCCGTCCGCCTTTGCGGACACAAGAAAGGTCTCCGTGCCGTGACTGTGAGAGAGAAGCTCAAGCTGGCTGTATTTTGAGAGAAAATCGGCGGGATAAGGCGCTTTTTCAAAGGCGCTCAAAAGTTCGGACAAGCCCTCATCAATCCTGCTCATCTTACATCGCCCCCGATAAGGGGAAGCTCCAGCTCCGCAAGCAGATGCTGGGTTTCCATCAGAGTATATTTGCGGTCGAGGGCATAGCTTATCGCAGAGTCCCGCTGAATGCGGGGATAAAGTCGGCTGCACCCCGCATGGAGGAGCAGCGACTGCGCCATATCAACATCGGCTTCAAAGCCGAAGGCAAGCATTAAAACCGTGTCCCTCGAAAGATTGCGAGAACCCCGAAACAGCTGATGCCCAAAGGAGCGCTCGATACCGGCACGCTTGATAACCCGCTCCGGAACCTCGACCCTTTTTTGGCAAAGCAGGTTTATGTGCGCAGAGAAGGAGGGAAGCCCCAAATCCTCCCTGTTGGCGTCAAGATAGCTGCGGGCGGAGGGCGCTTTGAACAGCCTCGCCCATAGGGCGCTTGTAGACCTTTTCTTCTCTTTCTCCGCTCCGATACCTCTGTTGTCACCTGTCATACCGCACCGCCTCCAACACATCCATCTTCAATATTCTATCATAAAATTTCAATAAAATAAAGCTAAAATAATCAAGTCCCATCCCAACCCTGTACAAACGTCAATGATTGGCAACACAATCGAGGTTTAGGGAGAACCAGCTGTCAGGGGCTTGAGAATTGCGAGTCGGAAATTGAGTTGCTTCGCTCCTTCCTTATGGAACTTGCGGAACCTTATCAGACTCAGGCTGATCAGCTCTGCTCCCGAAAAAGCTCTTTCCATGAGCCGTTTTGGAAGCTCCAATCTCGAATAGGCAGAAAGAAAGCCATTATCGCAGTGGCAAGAAAGATGCCTCCGCTCTAACGGCTTAACCCCTTCCCCTCGGCTTGTCAACCACAAGTCTTTTTCCTTATGCGTTCTCCCTTGTTTGTTCCCACGCTAACCGTCCCCATGATTGATTGTATTTCCCGTCTAATTCAATCATTTTTCTTCATTTTCACTCCCGTGCCCAGAATCAACAAGTTCCTTTCGGGCAAGAAGGAGCAACTCCTCCTTTATGTTCTTCTCCGGATTCTCAATGACTGCATCCAACAGCACCTTTAGTACATTCCCAAGTTGCGGCCCCGGCTGATACCCAATTTTGATTAAGTCTTTTCCCGAGACAGCAAGGTCTTTGAGCGATACGCAATTCTGCTCTTCAACAGCACGGGCGAGTATAACTCTGAGGTTTGCAATCTTATCGCACCTTTGTGTGTAGTAGGAGTGGTTCTGTGCCTCAATATCTGCCAGACGGACATCAAGCAACCGTCCGACCTGCTCTTCACCGTATTTGTTCAGCATCTTGCGAACCGTTTTTGAGCTCGGCTCAATAAGCCGATCATGGATATATACCAGCTCAGTGACGGTTTTCACAGTCTTTTTGTCAAAGCGGAGTCGGCGCATAATCGCAAAAGCGATATATTTGCTTGCTCTGCCATGGTCATAAAAATGCCCGATACCGTTTTCGTCCTGCTCATAGCAGGTGGGCTTTCCGAGGTCATGAAACAGCATGGTCAGCCTGACATACAAATCGTTAGGCGCAGCGTCAACCGCATATACCGTGTGTTCCCACACATCATAAATGTGATAGGGGTTATTCTGTTGGAAGCCGAAGCATGGGGCGATTTCGGGGATAACAACAGCGAGAACGTCCTTGAACTGCATTAGAACCTTCCCCGCATTTTGTCCAAGCAGCAGCTTACACAGCTCATCACGGACACGCTCCGCAGAAATCTTTTTCAGCAGCTCCGCATTGGCGAACATAGCTGCTGCGGTCTCCTTCTCAATAGAGAATTGAAGAACGGAAGCAAACCGCATTGCCCGAAGGATTCGTAGAGCATCCTCGTGAAATCTCTGATTCGGGTTCCCAACACAGCGAATGATACCTTTCCGGATGTCGTCCGCTCCGTGGAATGGGTCAGCAAATCCATTTGAGGAAGAGAAGGCAATCGCATTCATGGTAAAATCCCGTCTGCTTAAATCTTCGACCAGAGAACGTGTGAATGTTACGCTGTCCGGGTGTCTGCCATCAGAGTAATCTCCGTCGATGCGGTAAGTAGTGACCTCGTACTGCTCACCGTCTAAAACGACGGTAAGCGTCCCGTGCTTGAGTCCGGTTTCCACCAGATGCTCTTCGGCAAATACCAACTTCATCTCATCCGGGGAGGCAGATGTGCAGATATCCCAATCGTGAGGAACCTGTTTACGGATAGCGTCTCTGACGCAGCCTCCCACGACATATGCCTCAAAGCCCCGTGCATTCAGCTTCTCCAATATGTACTTTACGTTTTGTGGGATTTGAAGCATATTGCTTTCTCCTTTATTCGGGATTAAGAGCTACGCCACACTACATAGCGCTCGGAGTATTTGCTGACGCAACCTCGCAGCCGCAGTTTTTGCAGATGGTGAAATCAAATGCGGGGAGTACGATTCTTCCTTTGCAACGGTCAAATATATGCCTTTCCATGTCAAAGCCTCCGGTCGATTGGCCCAGCTCCGCAAGCAGATGCTGGGTTTCCGTCAGAGTATATTTGTGGTCGAGGGCATAGCTTATCGCAGAGTCCCGCTGAATGCGGGGATAAAGTCGGCTGCACCCCGCATGGAGGAGCAGCGACTGCGCCATATCAACATCGGCTTCAAAGCCGAAGGCAAGCATTAAAACCGTGTCCCTCGAAAGATTGCGAGAACCCCGAAACAGCTGATGCCCAAAGGAGCGCTCGATACCGGCACGCTTGATAACCCGCTCCGGAACCTCGACCCTTTTTTGGCAAAGCAGGTTTATGTGCGCAGAGAAGGAGGGAAGCCCCAAATCCTCCCTGTTGGCGTCAAGGTAGCTGCGGGCGGAGGGCGCTTTGAACAGCCTCGCCCATAATGCGCTTGTAGAAGCCTTTTGCTTTTCTTGGCTCATCCCAATAACCCCTTTTCGCTTGCAAGTTTTTTTAAGCCATGCCGATTAGCCCCACATAGCCGCCTAAACACCCGTTTTCTTTATTCTACCATAAATCCGCAGCAAATCAAAGCCATTATCACAAATAAAGAATGCAATTTATAGTGAGCTATGCGATTTTAATTACAAACTCAAACGGCGTTTCCGTGTAGTCGTACTGCGGCTGCCATTCCGCTGCCTGCGCCCGAGCCTTGAGCGTAAAGCCAAAGAGAAGCTCCTCCCCTTTAAGCTCGTTTGCGTGATAGGGTAGGGTGAGCTCGTAGCTTATCCTTTGCGTTGTGCCCGTTGAAAAGTCGAAATCATCGGGCAAAAGCCGCACCACAAACAGCTCCACACCAATACGGTACTCATAGCCCCTTATCGTGATTGCAATATCGTTTACAAGGGCACGCATCCCAATCTTATCACCATCGGCGCTTATCTCCGCAGAGAGGCGCAAAACGTTCCCGTCTATCGCAAGCTCGCAAAGCTGCACCGTAAACCCGTCCTTCGTTACCGATCCCGAGGGATAAACGCAGCCCGCTTCCAAAACCGAGACCTTCAAGCCCTCCGCCTCCGAAAGCCAAGATAAAAGCTCCTCATCGCTTTGCGGAACCGCAACCGATTTTTCACTCCAATCATAGCGGAAGCAGAAGGCTGCACCGCCCATTTCGAGCGTTATAAGAGACTGTACGGGCAAACCCTGTGCACTGCGATTCGGTATGCACTCAAAGAGCGCATATTGCTCGGTTTGGCTCGATTTTAGCGGCATCTCCGAGCGGATTGCCAAGACCTCATAGCCGTCGATGCAGACCGTTGCACTCTTTTCAAAACTCATTTCAATCGGCATTGCAAGTCCAAAGTACAGATGCCGTGCCAAAACAAGCTCCACGCCCTCCGCATCATATACGGAAAACTCCGAGAGAATTATTCCCGCACTTTCCTGCCCCACGATTACGGCGTTACAGGACACGGCTTGCATGATAGCCCTCATGCTTGCGTCGCTCGTTGCCTCAAAGTCCAGCTTCGCATCCAAGGCTGCGGCGTCCTCGGGCGCCATACCTTCCATGCCCTCTTTAAGTTCGGGATATTGCTCCTGCGCCGTCCCTATCTTCTCCTCAATCTGCGTTTCAGCGTTCCCAAACACGTTGCGGAACAGCTCGACGGCGGCAAAGGCCGTGCCGACACAGAGCGCAAGTATCAGCGCCATTATCGCAACAAAGGCGAGCGGCTTTTTCAGTGCAAAGCTGCGGATGCGGGAAGGCGCAGGCGTCCTTATCTCCAAAAGCGTATCGGCAATGCGGCGGTTGAACGCCTCGGAGGGCAGGGGCGCATTCTCCTTTAATAATCGCCCGAACCTATCGTCATTTGTAAAATACAGGTTAGATTCCATAGTCTTTAAGCTCCTTTTTTAACCTATCCCTTGCCCGTGAAAGCCGAGAAACCACCGTGCCCTTGGGCAGAGCCAAGACCGTTGCAATCTCGGAAACGGACATATCCTCAAAGTAGAACAGAACGATTGGTATTCGGTACTTTTCATCGAGCTTTTGAACGGCATTGGCAACGTCAATCCTAACCTCGTGCCCAAACTGAGCTGCGGGGATATCCTCTTCCAAGGGAAGCTCCTTGAGCTGCTTGGCAATGTGTTTGCTCTCGTTTATGACAATCTTCACAATCCAGCTCTTAAACTTCGATGCCTCCCTCAGGCTGCGGCGGTTTCTCCACGCCTTCATAATTGCGTTTTGAACGGCATCGGCGCAAAGCTCCTGATTGTGCAGAATGGAAAAGCTAACGCTAAACAGCAGCCTTGAGACTTTCGCTGTCGCATCGGAAAACCCCTCTCGGCTTTTGATATTCCTTTGCCCCTGCCCACTTTCCATAAAATACCTCTTACAAAAATGCTTTCACCTATTAGACTCCGAAAAGCAAGGTTTGATTGCATCGAGTTTTCATATTTTACCCGAGATCAACGAAAAAACTCGCTCATGACCGTATGTTGGCTAAGGGCAGTCCCAACATGCCCTTTGACAAGTCTCCTTTGTTATCTCTCCAACTTCGACCTTAAAGACTTCTTTTATGTTTTCACTCAATACAGAGAGCATAGAAGGCTGCGTACAATACACTTCTATTTCTGTAACATCAACAATGAAGATTGAAATTTCACATGTACCCTGCAAAAAATCCTCTAACGTGTGCAAGGGGCAGGGTTCTCCAACGTATGCGTGCATTATTGCAAATAGGACATATGCTTTCTCTTTGGGCAGTATTTGCAAGAGTTCCTTTCCGGTATATGTTCCCGAAATCGGATACTCCAAGTTATTGGAATATATTTCATCCGACCTTACATCCCAGAAATAGCTTTCCGTATCCACGCAGCTAAGCAGCTTGCTCAACAAGTATCCGTGTTCATTCGGTATTTGAAAACTGATTCCTATCCGCATATTACCTCCTAACAATAGTAATCCATGGCGGAAGCGGTTTTGTTCGCCGCCGCATCTTCGGGAAGCCTGTCCAAACGGTGTTTCGGACTTCTCCCAAACCGGTTTCACATCCTTAAATACATAGGGTTGGTTCATCTGTGCCGAGCGCAAGCGAGCCGAAAACGTTAATTGATTAAATAACAGAGGAACCGTTTCTTGGTGCTCCCTGCTATCGCCTTTGTGATGTCGGACTATGTCAGCTTTATTCTTTCGGGAAGGCTTACATAGATTAACATGAGCTTGTTCTCATCGTCGGCATCCTCGATAATCAAGTATATTGGCAAGGAGCTTATGAAGCCGTATTTGTTGCGATAATTTGCATACGAAAGCTGAATTACAACATCGTTGAAATTCAAACCGTTCTTTTCTACAACGGCAAGCAGCGAATTGTACAATTTCGTGTTCCGATAGCTCTCAACATTAAACGTATTCGGGCGTTCATTTATCTGCTTGTAGGTAACAGACAGAACAAGTTCCGTCCCTTCGTTCGACTTTTGAGCCTCTACAAGGGTTACATCCTCCTCGGATAAGGACAGTGGAAGAAGCGACACAATCTTTTGCAAACTCATGCTCCTGTCACAGAGGCAGTAGAGGGCTATGATGATTAACAGTATCGAGCAGGCTAATAGAATTATCGCCCTTCTTCTCATTTTACGACCTCCTATTCAATGCGGGCCTTATTGAGAACGCCCCCTACAGCCCAATTATCCACATCAATCACGGGGACGGAGGTGCGATTGAATCCGCCTTGCGCCCCACGTTTCGCTTAAAGTTTATCATATCTGCTGTGCCGCAGTCAACGACTACCCCGCCTTACCCAAAAAACTTTGTCATCCCTCTATTATAGAAGACATTTCAGCTTGGAACGAAAAAATCATGAGGACGCATAAAGCCGCAAGCAAATACCGCTTGTGACTTTGGAACACTTGGCGCAATTCCTCCTTATGGTTTGTCCAATCGGGGTTAGAACATGCAGAGCTATCCTCGCCGCTTATGTTGGCAGATAAGAGTGCGCACCCAAGAACACCGATCTAAATATCTGTTCTTGTTGTACCTTGATTAAGATGATTCAACTGTTCCATTGTAACACCGAGCGCTTTTAGAATATCTGCGATCAGTTCTCTTCCTCGAAAATCACCCTTTGAGCGCTCCTGCACCACCTGAATGGATTTAACAATAATATCTATAAACATCAAGCGCTGATTCTCGGGCGTTTCCCTGACAAATCGGTCGTAGTCCATTCGGAGTCTGATGTCCGCTTCCTTTTTCTTGCGCCAAATCTGCTTGCGCTCTTTCCAGCCGGAAGCATTCCAAAACCCATCATCTAAGCATGTCGGAATTACAGCGATACATCGAAACTCAGTCCCATAATTATCAACATTCTCCAAGTTGGCTTCCCTATCAGTAATAAAGAGCAACTCTTTTTTCGTTTGTCTTAGAATATCGGATAGATTTTCAGCACCAACCTGTGTCTCAATTGTCATAAATAGTTCCATTTTTATCTCCAATCAGCTTTATTCCATGCGCCAATCACGGGGGGAGGGACGGAGGGCTGATTGAATCCGCCTTGCGCCTCACACCTTATTTACAGCTTATCATACCCGCATTGCTACCGTCAACTGTTCGCAGGCGGCTTGTCCTCTTGATTGCACGGGGATAGTGCAGCTGCGGTGTAAATACACAAAATAACACAGATGAGCTGTCCCATTGTACTGACACAGCGGCATATAAACTACACCCACAAAAACGGACACCGATAAAAGCGAATGTTTGCAGACGCATCCCAAGCGGTGGCCGGGCAGGAATGCAGGGTTTTCGTGACCGTTTGGAGCATAGGGCGGCACGGAAACAGCGGATGAACAATATTCGGGCGTGCGCAACGGAGATTGCAAACGAGACAAACCTTTACGCATAACGGTTAATAGAAGAATTATAAAATCGGTTCAATGACCGCACGGAAGTATGCGTCCAGCTCTTCGGGCGTGTTTTTTTGCTTGGTTTTCAGCCACCACAATACCGTTTCCACGAAGCTCCCTGAAATGTGATTGATTAAAAAGTCTTGCGGGACGGCAGAATTGCCTTGATTTTTTTGCGGCACATACTGCACCCGAATCAGCTCGCTCAGGCTGTCCTTGAAGTAGCGCATAAAGATGTCGCTGCTTTCGCCGGAGAGCAAGCCCAAGATGTTTCCCTCGTTTTCCTGCAAATGCTGAAGCAGGTGGCAGAATACCGATTCGGGAGCGTAGCTTTTTGAGTACAAGCCGTGCGTATGGGTGCAATCCGCCGCACTGCTGATGATATGTCCAAAAAGTTCTTCGCACAACGCTTTGAGTAAAGCCTCTTTCGTTTCAAAATGAGCGTAAAATGTGGTGCGCCCCACATCGGCTGCATCTATGATTTCCTGCACCGTAATTTTGCTATAGCTTTTCTCTGCCAAAAGGCTGCTAAACGCTGCGAATATGGCGGCTCTTGTCTTTTTCTGCCTCCTGTCCAAAACGACTCCTCCCGAACAAATCACCAATATTGTTCCGTAAAGAACAATCATACGATTCTGCTTCTTGTATTTGCTGTGATGCAATCATATAATCCCATCTTTGACACTTTCAAAAAGTCAAGTCCCCCAAAACCCGAGGAAA
>JAUNBP010000054.1 GCA_030526995.1 Clostridia bacterium | reverse complement strand
AAAGGGCGTCTATCTTACCTACAACTCGAAATCAAACAAGAAAGAATAACCGCAACAAGAAATGCTCTTAGAGGAATCAAATCCTTTAAGAGCATTTAGACTGGCGTACCCGGCGGGATTCGAACCCACGATCTTCAGAGTCGGAGTCTGACGCGATATCCAGCTTCGCTACGGGTACAGGCGATTTTGCAACTTGCAGTATATCACAGATGAGGGTGGACGGCAAGGGGGAAAGTTGCTTTTTGTTGTCTCTCTGCAATTAAGCCTCGGCTTTTGTGCATTTGCACTAAAATGCCCGCATATCCTTTGGCATGAGAAGGATTGCGGGCTTGATTTTTATGCTTTTGTGTTTTGTGCTTTTCGGCTGCGGCGGCAGGGAGGCCATGGTATTGGATGCTTCCACTCCCTCGCCTTCGCTCGAGCCCCGATTTACGGTTGCGCTCGATTTCGGGCACGGCGGCTTTGACGGCGGGGCGGTGGGCGTTGACAGCGGCGTTATCGAGGCGGAGTTGAACCTTATTGTGGGCAACATGGTCAAGGAGAGGCTTGAGCGCGGGAACATTGCCGTAGTCTTGACCCGAGCGGACGGGGAGGCGCTTGCCGAGACCAAGCAGGAGGATATGCACCTTCGGGGCGAGATTCTCTGCGGTGAGGATATCGACATAGTGATATCCATTCACATGAACAAGTTTTCCGACCGCAGCGTGCGGGGGCCCATGGTCTACTATCAGGCGGGTGCGAAGGCGGGGCAGCTTCTCGCCCAGACGATAATGGATGCGCTGACCCAAGCCGTGGGGCGGCCCGCCCGCCTCGCCTCGCCCGGCAACAACTACGTCACCCGCATACCCACAGCCCCCGCCGCCCTGATAGAATGCGGCTTTTTGTCCAACGCCGAGGAGGAAAAACTCTTGCAGGACGCCGAGTATCAAGCGCAGCTTGCGGACGGCATTGCAAACGGGATTTTTACATATTTTACAAATCTTGGTATAGCCTTGGACTGAATCGGGCAAACTCCCAAAAAACACAAGGAGTATATGCCATGAATCGATTTACCATTCCGAGAGATATCTATTTTGGACGAGGTGCGCTCGACACGCTGAAAACCCTAAAGGGCGAGCGTGCCATGATAGTCACCGGCGGCGGAAGTATGCAAAAGTTCGGCTTTTTGGAAAAGGTGCAGCAGCTTTTGAAGGAGGCGGGCTTTGATACCTACGTTTATGAGGGCGTTGAATCCGACCCCTCGGTCGAGACCGTCATGCGAGGGGCGGGCGCCATGCGTGCCTTTGCCCCCGATTGGATTGTTGCCGTGGGCGGCGGCTCACCGATAGATGCTGCCAAGGCCATGTGGGCCTTTTACGAGTACCCCGACACGAGCTTTGACGACCTCTGTGTCCCCTTTCACTTCCCGACGCTCCGCACAAGGGCCCGCTTCTGCGCCATCCCCTCCACGAGCGGCACCGCCACCGAGGTCACGGCGTTTTCGGTCATCACAGACTACCAAAACGGCGTAAAGTACCCGCTTGCCGACTACAACATCACGCCCGATATAGCCATAGTCGACCCTGCCCTTGCCGAGACCATGCCCCCGACGCTCGCCGCCTACACGGGCATGGACGCCTTCACCCATGCGGTAGAGGCCTACGTTTCAACCCTGCACAACGACTTTACCGACCCGCTCGCCCTCCATGCGATAAGGCTCATAAACGACTACCTCCTGCCCTCCTACAGGGGGGACGGCTCCGCCCGCGAGCGTATGCACAACGCCCAGTGCCTTGCCGGCATGGCCTTTTCCAATGCCCTGCTCGGCATAACCCACTCGATGGCGCACAAGACCGGCGCCGCCTTTGAAAACGGGCACGTCGTTCACGGCTGCGCAAACGCCATCTTCCTGCCCTACGTTATCCGCTTCAACTCCGACAACGGCGAGGCCAGCGAGCGGTACAGGGCTATAGCAAGGTCGCTAAACCTCGAGCCCACCGTAAATGCGCTGATCGACCACATCGTTAGCATGAACCGAGCCCTCTCCATTCCCGCCTGCCTGAAAAACTACGAAAACGGCATGATAGGCGAGGATGAGTTTTTGCAAAAGCTGCCCCGCATAGCCAAGCTCGCAGTTGCCGACGCCTGCACCGGCTCCAACCCCCGCACGATAACCGAGGAGCAGATGGAGAAGCTGTTGAGGGATTGTTATTATGGGGAGTGATTTTTTGTTTTGTACCTTTCTTTTACGAAAAAGAAAGGTACCCAAAGAAAACGTATAGGGGGTGGGGGGAAAGGGATAACATGAGGATTGAATGCCCCATTTTGCCACGGACAGGTGGCAAAATGGGAGTTTTTTGGGGAGGGGGCGTCCCTATTAAAAAACCAAAAGGCTTTCTTGACAGGGCGGGTGGCAAAATGGGTGCTTTTTGGAGGGCGTTTTCTACCCCATAAAAACACAAAAGGCTTTCTTGACAGGGCGGGCGGATGCGGTTATAGTTTAGGTATGAATTGAAAGGAGAACGACCATGCCAACGATTGAACCATCCGCCTTTTTCAAGCTGTCCTACGGGCTTTTCGTGCTGACGAGCAAGACCCCCACGGGCTATAACGGCTGCATCATCAACACCGCCCAGCAAATAACCGACAGCCCCAAGCGCATAAGCCTCTGCGTCAACCGCTCGAGTTACACCAACGAGCTGATAAAGAGGAGCGGCGTTTTCAGCCTTTCGGTGCTTTCCGAGAGCGCACCCTTTTCGCTGTTTCAGAGGTTTGGCTTTCAAAGCGGGCGCAACGTCGATAAGTTCGAGGGCTTTGACGCCTTCACCCTCGGTGAAAACGGGCTGCCCTACCTCGGCTCCAACGCAACGGCACTGTTTTCAGGCAGGGTTGAAAGCTCGATAGACTTTGAGACGCACACGCTGTTTGTCGCAGAGGTGACAGAGGCAAGGCAGCTTTCAAACGACAACTCCATGACCTACGACTACTATTTCAAGCACACCAAGCCCAAGCCCCAACCGCAAAAGAAGAAGGGCTACGTCTGCAAGATTTGCGGCTACATCTACGAGGGCGACCCCCTCCCCGCCGACTTTGTCTGCCCCATCTGCCTCCACCCCGCCTCGGACTTCGAGCCGCTCGATTAATGCTCTACCTAAAGTCGTTTGAGCTGCCCGACGTTTCCTTTGTTGAGCGGTATTTGAACGGGATTTCGGCGAGGTGCATATACAACGACTATCCGTTTACGCTCTTTTTGGGCAGGGGAATGGAGCGGATTGAGTTTGCGCCCATCACGATATTTTGCGGGGGCAACGGCTGCGGCAAGACCACGCTTTTGAACGTGATTGCCGAGAACCTCCGCCTCAAAAGGGAGTCTGCGATAAGCCGTTCAGCCCTCTTTTCGGACTATGCAACCGCCTGCAAAAGCTCGACCTGCTTTGGCGGAATCCCCGACGGGAGCCGCATCATCGCAAGCGACGACGTGTTCGACTTTATGCTAAACCTCCGTGCCTTCAACGAGGGCGTGGACCTAAACCGTGAGCGGCTCTTCGATGAGTATCGGCGGGCAAAGCGGAACGACGAGGGCTTTCAGCTCGGCTCGCTTGCCGACTTTGAGGCGTTAAAACGCATGAACGAAGCCCGAAGCCTCACCATGTCCAAGTACGTCAACAAAAGAAACCCGCCCAACATTCGGGGCAGGTCCAACGGCGAGAGCGCCTACAACTACTTTGCCTCCAACATCACCGATAATGCGCTCTACCTCTTGGACGAGCCGGAAAACAGCCTGTCGGCGGAGTTTCAGCTTGAGCTTTTGCAGCACCTCGAAAACGCCGTGCGCTTTTTTGACTGCCAGCTTATAATCTCAACCCATTCGCCGTTTCTGCTCTCGCTGCGGGACGCCAAGATATACGAGATGGACGCCGAGCCCGTTCGCACCGCCTCCTTCTCAAGCCTGAAAAACGTGCGCACCTACTACGATTTTTTCAAGACCAACGAAGCCCGATTCAAAGATTGACAGTCAAAGTATATACATGATATAATTTCATATAGCAAGCATCGCAGGGGGTAACGATGAGGAGGAGCATGGGGCTTATCTTGGCAACACTTATTTTGGTGTTGCCGTTTTTTTCCGTGGCGGAGACGGCTCAAAGGGCCGAGCACCTGTCGGACTATTGCAGATACGGTGCCAAAGGGGGCTGCGGGCACCTGAACTTTTTGAAGGACGTAAACTTTGAAAGCGAGTATTGTTTTGTTGAGAGCGGCTACATCTCGATAAGCTGGACGGAGGAGGTTGCAGCCGACAGAATCTGCCTGCTTTTCAACAGGAGAAAGGCGGAGGTAAGCCTGTCGATTTTTGACGGAAACGATAGGCTGCTTCAGCTTGAAAGCCCCGAGGAGGGGCGGATGCTGTTCATCATTTCCCTTCCCAAAGACGCCCGCAGTTTTCGGCTCGACTGCGGCGCAGGGGTCAGCGTAGGAGCGTGCAAGGTTTACGGGGAGGGGCTTTTGCCCAAGCCCTTTTGCCATAATTTTAACGAAACGCCCGAGGACTTGGACTTTCTTTTAATTTCCACTCATCCCGACGACGAGGTCTTGTTCATGGGGGCGGTAATTCCAATTTGTGCGGCGGAACAGGGTTACAGCGGCACGGTGCTGTACATCACGCACAAGAATGCATGGCGTTTGGTTGAGGCGCATAACGGCTGTGCGGTCATGGGTTTGGACAACTATCCGATATTTGCGGACTTTTTGGATGCCCTCGACGAACATGCGGAAAGCACGAAAAAAAACTTTAATTACGATGATATCCTGCTCTATCTCGTTCGCTTGTATCGGCAGCGCAGGCCGGAGGTGGTTTTCACCCACGATTTGAACGGCGAGTACGGGCATTGGCAGCACAAATACGTTGCAAGGGCGGCTCTTGAGGCGATACCGCTTGCAGCCGACCCCTCTTGCGACCCCGAATCCGCACAGAGCTACGGAACGCACCAAGTTCAAAAATGCTACCTGCACCTCTATCCCGAAAATCAAATCCTGTTCGACACCCAAACCCCGCTTGCAGCCTTTGACGGCAAGACGGCGTTTGAGGTTGCGGAGGCGGCTTTTTTGGAGCATGGGTCGCAGCAGCATTCGGGCTATGCCGTGCGAGACTGGGGCGAGCATAACATGGCGCTCTTTGGGCTCGCCTATTCCTACAAGGCCGTAGAGGGAGACGGCATCTTTGACGGTGCCTTCACACCCACGCCCTCACCTACCCCAACCCCTGCTCCAACCCCGACACCTACCTTAACCCCCGCTCCCACCAATACCTTAGCTCCAACCGCCAAGCCCGCCTCAACCCCCGCTCCCGTTCAAGCCGAGAAGGATAAGCCTGCAAGCCCGCTTCTGCCCATACTCTGCGGAGTTTGCGCCGCCCTCTTGCTTTGCACTCTCATCCCGCTCCTTAAAAAGCGGAAAAAGTAAGCCCAAACATGCGGCTTTGCCGCCCCTTATGCGGTTGACAGCTTTGAAAGGCTCATGCTATACTCTTCTATCGGATAATTATTGGGAGTGGGTATGAAAAAGCTATTGGGACTTGTTTTGGCGGCACTTTTTTTGGTGTTGCCGTTTTATAATGAGGCGAACTCGCAGAGCGAGGGCGAATATGCCGAGGACCTGTCCCGCCAATGCCAATACAGGGGCTCGGGCGAGGCAAAGACGAGGCCCTACATGTGGGACGACGACTTCCAAACCGTTTACAACACGATGGAAAACGGCTATGTTTCGATAGAGTGGGGCGATGAGGTCCCCGCAAGGCAGCTTTGCATCTACTTTCTGTACCGCTATGACGACTTGGTTATCACGATAAGCGACGCCGAGGGGGAAACGCTCTCGGAGCAGACGCATCACATAGGGCAGCTCATATTCATCGTGCAGCTTCCCGAAAACGCACGCAAGGTTCGGCTCGACTGCGGCGATTATGCAAGGCTTTCAAGCTGCCTCGTGTTGGGGGAGGGCAACCGTCCCGAACCCTTTCAGCGGGATTTGAAGGATGCGCCCGAGGACTTGGACTTTTTGCTGATTTGCACGCATCCCGACGACGACGTGCTGTTCATGGGCTCCGTCATCCCCACCTATGCAGCAGAAGAGGGTTACACGGGCTCGGTTTTATACATGGCTTATTCCCGCTCCATTCGAGTCTTGGAGGCGCACGACGGCTGCGTGGTCATGGGGCTTGACAGCTATCCTCTGTTTGCGGGCTTCCCCGACCTCTTGGACAAGGACGACGAGACGAATCAGCGCATCTTCTCTCAAACAAGGCTCGTTTCCCGCCTCGTAAAGATTATCCGGCAGCGCAGGCCCGAGGTGCTGTTTACCCACGACCTCGGCGGGGAGTACGGGCATTGGCAGCACAAGGTCGTGGCAAGGTCGGTGCTTGAAGCCGTCAAGCGGGCAGCCGACCCCGATTACGATACCGCTTCCGCCGAGAAATACGGAACCTTCCAAGTTCAAAAATGCTACGTCCATCTCTACCCCGAAAACACGGTTGAGTTGGAGATAAACGAGCCGCTTGCAGCCTTTGGCGGGAAAACCGCCTTTGAGGTGGCAACCGAGGCGTACAAGGCCCATGCCTCCCAGCAGCAGCGGAGATACTTTGTGGACGATGAGGGGGAGTACAGCATCGCTCGCTACGGCCTTGCCTACTCCTACGAGCAAGACGCCGCCTTGGACGTCTTTGAAAGCGTGTTCACGCCGAGGCCCACCGCCGTTCCAACGCCCACACCCACACCCTCACCTACCCCCACTCCAACGCCAACCCCCACTCCCGAACCCACCATGCAGGTAGTGGAGCTTACCGCAGCGCCTACAGCCCTTCCTTCCTCTACCTTGCCCACGCCCGAACCCCAAGACGGAGCCGCTCCAAACCCCGTTTCGGACGGCGCAATTTTGGCAGCGGGGCTCGCCGCCCTTGCGCTCTTTGCGGCAGCTGCAGGGCTAAATGTGTTCAAAAAGCAGAAATAGTGTAAACCCCTGCCAAAGGCTTGAACAGACTTTGTCGATATGCTATAATTACGCCAACATTAAAAAGGGGGCTTGTACAGGATTATGACTCGGGAGCGGTTTTTTAAGGGCAGCTTGATTTTTGCGCTCGCCTTTGTGTTGCTCTTTGCAACGCTTTTGCAGGGTGAAACCCATGCGGAAAACGAGGGCAACGCTGCGGAGATTACTGCCGCCTGTAACTTTGAATTGCAGGGCAGCGGGGAGGTGTCAAGGCTGTATGACGGGGACTCGCTGACCCGAGTTACGCTCAATGCCGACGACAGCCTAACCATAGGCCTGCAAACGGCTGCATCCTCTGCCTATCTCTACATCGAATGGTTTGCAACGGGCGGCGACTATCAGTTAAAGGAATACTCCGCAAGCGGCGAATCCCTACGCTCGGAGACCTTTCGCGTCTCCGCCTATGAGGAAATAATCCCCCTGTCCTCGGGCTGCAAGAGCCTTGTAATAGAGGCGGAGGATAGGATATCCCTCTGCACGGCAGCCCTGTTTGAAAACGACGTCCCCGAACAATATTCAGAAATTCTCACCCCCGCAGAAAAGACCGACCTCTTGGTGCTGGCGGTCACCGTCGATGAGCTTTTTGAGCAGTTTTCGGCGCTGATACCGCTCTATTGCGGCGGCTACAATGCCCATGTGAGCGTTGCCGTGCTGCACGAGGCGCCCCGCTACGAGTTGGCGGAGGCCACTGCAGCCCTTAGGAATATCGGCGTCTACGCCCTGCCCCTTACAAAGGATTATACCGAGGGCAACAACACCTCCTACTATGTCAAAAGGGACTGGGGCGACAACGTCGATTCCCACCTCACGGAGCTTATTCGCAAAACCAAGCCCGCCGTGCTCGTGATAAGCGGGGTTGACGACGCCCGAGGCGAGTATGCCCGAGAGCAGCTTTTGATAGCCGTTGAAGCCGCCGCCGATGAAACGCAGTTTAAGGCAAGCCTTGAACAGTACGGCACTTGGCAGGTTCAAAAGGTCTATGTAACCGACCCCGAGGGCGCCTGCACCCTGAGCTTTACCGAGCCGCTTGCAGCCTTTGACGGCAGCCCCGCCTTAGACGCCGCCACCGATACCTACACAAACTTTTGCCTAAGCCGCCGTCTCTACCACGTTGAGCTGCCCGAGACCCTGCGCCTGTCGCTGCTCTACACCGTCGTAGGCGAGGATACGCAAGGCTTAGACCTGTTCGAAAACGTACCCGCCGAGCTTAGGGTTTCCTGTGAGCAGGCCCTGTCTACCCCAACTCCCTCGCCCACTCCAACGCCAACCCCCACGCCCACCCCAACTCCTACTCCAACGCCCGAGCCCACCGAGACTCCCGCCGACGAGCCCGATTCGGAGCCCACGCTGCAGCCCGCAGCCTCCGAGGATAACAACGGCACGGAGACCTCCTTCAACGTTTCCGCCTTCCTGCTTTCACTCGCAGTCTTGGCGGGCGGCGCAATCCTGTCCCTGCTGCTTTACCTTGCGCTTTCCAAAAAATTGGGCGCATTAAAAACCATCATCGTCCTCCTCCCGCTCTTGCTTGCGCTTGCATCTGCAATCTTCCTCTACTTCACCCACGACGAGCCCGCAGAGCCCGCCGAAAACGAGGTCTCCGCCTCCGTCACCCCCGAGCCCACCACAGAGCCTACGCCCGAGCCCACGCCCGAGCCTACCTTAGAGCCAACCTTAGAACCCACCGTCGAGCCCACAATCGAGCCCACGCCCGAAGCCACCGAGCAGGCTCAGGAGCAGAGCAAGTTTGCCGACCACTTCCTCTCTTACGACTACGAGGAGCCCGAAATCATAATTGACGAGGAAAACGGGGTTTGGCTGTACCGAGATGACGTGCTTTCGGTGGAAATCACGCGCACGCTGACCACGATAGATACGGGCAAGTACGAGCATCCGCTCGCCTACTATACCGCCCACATCTATATGCGGGATGTTGACAGCTTCCGACCCTCCTTTGCCTCCGCAAGGCGCAACGGACGCGATGTTGCACCGCCCGAAACGATTGTTGCGGTCGAACAGCCCGTGCTTTGGATAACCGGAGATAACATGACCTACTCCGAGGCGGAGCTTAAGGGCCCGATCATCCGCGAGGGCAAGATATTCAACAATCGCAAGGTCTCGGCCTGCGTTGCCCTCTACTCTCGGGATATGTCGATAAAGGTGCTCGATGAGGGAACCACCGCTCAGGAGGTCTTGGACAGCGGGGCGATGAACAGCTATTCCTTCGGGCCCGTGCTGATTCAGGACGGCGTAGTCAATGCCAAAGCTTGGGACGATGCAAGGGAGCTCGGCATAAGCTCCGCTAACCCCCGCACCGGCATAGGTATGATAGAGCCCGGACACCTCGTTGCAATAGTCGTGGACGGGAGACAGGACGATTACTCCGTAGGCGTAAGCGTCGAAAAGTTTGCCGAAATGTTTGCCGAACTCGGCTGCGTCGAAGCCTATAACCTCGATGGCGGCGTCTCCGCTGCCATGGTCTTTATGGGCACACAAATAAATCACCACGCCGAAAACGATATCCGCCACGGCTCCGCCGCAAGCTGGCAACGCCAGGTCCCCGACGGACTGATGTGGGGCTGGTCTGCGTTGGTCGGACAAGCGGAAACCGAGGCCGAGGATTAAGTTTTTTGAAGGGTACGGTCAGGGTACCCTTCTTTCTTTTTGCGTACGCCATACCCGTTATTGCCCCTCACGGGGGAGGGGTACCCTTCTTTCTTTTCGCGAGAAAAGAAAGAAGCAAAGAAAAGCGTAAAAGGATAATATTATAATTTGTATGGCGTGGGTTGCGTGCGCCATTTCGCCACGGACATGTGGCAAAATGGCAACGAAATCGGGTAGGAGGCTACCCATTAGTTGAGTAGCCGACCTCCCACACCACCGT
>JAUNBP010000053.1 GCA_030526995.1 Clostridia bacterium | reverse complement strand
TATACCTTCATTATACCAAAAAAGCCCGATAAAGTCGAGCTTTTTTGACAGGCTGAAAAGGCGCCGTTGGGCGCCTTTTGCTTTGGTCGTTTTAGTCGTTTTAGCCTCTGCGTCTTGCGAAGCAGGCCGAGCAATAGATGGGCTTATCGTTTCTTGGCTGGAACGGCACCTTTGTTGTTACGCCGCACTCTGCACAGACCGCCGTAAACATTTCACGTTCTCCACTGCGCTGAACCTTATGACTCGTTCTGCAATCCTTGCAGCGAACGGGTAAATTCTGGAACCCTTTCTCTGCATAAAACTCCTGCTCGCCTGCCGTGAAGATGAACTCTTTGCCGCAGTCCCTGCAAACCAATACCTTGTCTTCGAACATTTCCTTTTTTCTTTCCCTTCTGGATATAGATAGTCTTTGATACCACATTGTCGGCTGACCTGATCTTTTGCCCCACACTCGCCAACGGGAGGTTTCGCTCGGCTTTTGCGTCACTACTGCCCCTCTCGGCGATCCTGTCGCCGGTTGGTCTTACTTCTAAGCCGCACCATGCTCACGGTTAAACCGCTTACGTGGGTCGTTTCGCCTGCGACTGGCATCGACTTTCAACCACAGACCCGCCAATGGATACCGAAACCATTATACACATCGAATTTCAAAAAAGCAAGCCTTATTTTCAAAAAACCGAAAAAAACTTTATTTGTGCGGATTTCTGCCGTTTTCGTACTCGGCACGGGGGCCGCCGACGTATTTGGGACGGGAATATGCCAAGACGAGGTTTGCCTCGCCTATCCTTCTGAGCTCGCTGTGAATCGGAACCGCAACGGGGTGGAGGTGCATCCCTATCAAGGTGTCGCCTATGTCTATGCCGAGCGTGGCCCTGCCCTTCAAGTCCTCGACCATGACGGCGTTTTCCATCGATTCATACGCCTGAGTTATGCAGGCTCCGCCCGCATGGAGGTGGGGCTTGACCCAGACCTGCTGCAGGTCGAATTTTTCCATAGCCTCGGAGCATACGCAGAGCGAGCGGTTTATGTGTTCGCAGCCCTGAACCGCAAGGAAGAGCCCGTGCTGCATAGCCTTGGGCGCAATTGCAGAATAGACCGCTTGGGCAGCCTCCACAGTTGAGCATGAGCCTATGCGTTTGCCCATAATCTCGCTTGTTGAGCAGCCCAAAACCAAGAGCTGTCCCGCCTTGGGCTTGGCGGTTTCCATGAGGATATCAAAGGCCTCCTTCGCCTGTTTTTGTATCAATGAAAAGTCCATAGCATTTCTCCTTTTTCAAATCCACATGAATTATAGCACCGCTTTTGCGCCCTGTAAAGAACGGCGGTTTAATTTTCTTTCGTTGCGGAAACAATAGGGAAAAGGAGTGATGAGATGAAAAAAGCCCTGACAATTCTCTGCGTTCTGTTGCTGCTGTCGGCGTTGGGCGCACCCGCTTTGGCGCTTGCAGCCGAGGCGGAACCCACGGATGCGGCGGGTGAAAACGAGCCCGCCTTTGCGCAAAGCCGTGCCGAGGAGGCAGCGCCCGAGCTTAGGGTGGGCGCCTTGGTGTTTTGGTGCTGTGCGCTGTTGGCCTGTATGGGGCTAATGATATTTGTGCGGATAAAACAGCGATAAGCCTTGAAAAAGGTGCGGCGGCATGGTAGAATAAAATGACAAAATATGTAGGAGGAACCAAAATGAAACCTGCCAACCTAACCCCGCACATCGGGTGCAGCCCTGAGGACTTTGCAAAGACCGTGCTGATGCCGGGCGACCCGCTCCGTGCAAAGATGATAGCGGAAACCTATCTTGAAAATGCCGAGCTTGTGAACAACGTTCGCGGAATCCACGGCTACACGGGCTTTTTTGAGGGCAAGCGAGTGTCGGTCATGGCGAGCGGCATGGGCGTGCCGTCCATTGGCATATACTCATATGAGCTTTACAACACCTTTGGAGTCGAGAGCATAATCAGAATCGGCTCTGCGGGTGCGATACATCCCGAGCTTAGGCTGTTCGACCTTGTAATAGCTTCGGGCGCCTGCACCAACTCCTCGTTTGCAAACCAGTTCAGACTTCCCGGAACCTACGCTCCGATAGCCGACTTTGAGCTTTTGAGAAAAGCAGTTGCCGAGTGCGAAAAGCGGGGCTATAGATACAGGGTAGGCAACATCCTCTCCTCCGACTGCTTCTACGACGATTCCCTTTCCACGCTGCAATGGCGCAAGATGGGCGTTTTGGCGGTGGAGATGGAGGCGGCAGCCCTGTACATGAACGCCGCGAGGGCGGGCAAGAAGGCGCTTGCCATCTGCACCATTTCCGACCTCATCGAGGGCGGCGAGGAGACGACAGCCGAGCAGCGGCAAAACGCCTTCCACGACATGATGAAGGTTGCGCTTGCGATAGCGGAGGACTGAGCCCCATGAAAAAACTATTGAGTACAGAGCTTGCGCCCGCAGCAATCGGGCCGTATTCGCAGGGCGTAAGGGCGTCGGGCGAGCTTGTTTTCGTGTCGGGGCAGCTCCCGATAGACCCCGAAAGCGGCGCCTTTGACGGGGAGGACATTGAGAGCCTTACGAGGCGGTGCATACTGAACATTCAGGCGATATTGAGCGAGGCGGACTGCACGCTTGAAAACGTTGTCAAGACCACGGTCTACCTTGCCGATATGAACGACTTTGCGAGGATGAACGCCGTCTATGCCGAGTATTTCGGAAAGAGCCTTCCCGCCCGTGCAGCCTTTGAGGTTTCAAGACTGCCCAAGGATGCGGCGGTTGAGATAGAGGCGATTGCCGTAAAGGAATAGCCGTATGTGGTTCTTTTATGCGTTGGGAGCAACGCTCTTTTGGGGCGTTGCGGACTTGTTTTACAAAAAAAGTGCAACCGATGAGCGGTACAGCCACCTAAAGACCACGATGGCTGTCGGGCTTGTCATGGGCTTACATGCGATAGTCACGCTGATTGCAAGCGGGGTCGATTACAACTTTTTGAACCTTATCTACTACGCCCCCGTGTCGCTTTTGTACATCCTGTCGATGGCGGTGGGCTACTTTGGGCTGCGATACTTGGAGGTCTCGGTAAGCTCACCGGTGCAAAACACCTCGGGTGCGCTCGTGTGCATCCTCTGCCTCATCTTTCTCAATCAAACCTTAGACGGGCTTTCAACCGCAGCGGTCATATGCATGTGCGGCGGCGTGTTCCTCTTGGGGATGTTAGACCACAAAAAGCGCAAGGCGGAGCTAATAAGGGAGGATAGGAAGTACCGCATAGGCATGATAGCCTTTTTAATGCCGATAATCTACTGCATCTTGGACGCCGGCGGCACCTTCTTCGACGCCTACTACCTCGACGATTTTGCCTCAACCCCGCTTGTGGGCGTTACGGAGGAGAGCATTGAAACCGTGGCAAACGTCTCCTATGAGCTTACGTTTCTCCTTGCGGCAATCGTGCTGTTTGTCTACGTTGTGCTGATAAAAAAGGAGCCTGTAAAGCTCCCGAAACAGAAAAACCGTCTTTTTGCAGCCCTGTTTGAAACGGCGGGGCAGTTTGTCTACGTCTATGCGATGAGCGGCAACGCCGCCGTCGCAGCCCCTATGATAGCCTCGTACAGCATCGTGTCGGTGCTGCTCGGACGGATATTTTTGAAGGAAAGGCTCACGCTCTTTCAATACCTCGCAATTGCCGCAGTTATGGCAGGCATCCTGCTCTTGGGCATAGCGGAGGCATGAGGTCTAATTAAAAAACCTATACGGTGTGGATGATGCCCACGCCCAAGGGCAGAGGTCCGGTGTGGACGGCTATGGTTGCGCCGATTTGACGAATTGGGAGCATGGCCTCATTGAGCTTGCCCTTGAGGGCTGCTATCACATCGTTGCGGAAGGAAACCGCCTCCTCGTAGTCGGAGCCGTAGCCTATGGCGAGAGAGTGCCTACTTAGATCAAGCTCGTTCTCCTCGATATGCTTTGCAAGCAGCGCAATCACCTTTTCGCGGGACTGACGGCGGGAGCGGGAGAGGCCGGAGTTGTGAATCTCACCCCGCATGAGGGTTATTATCGGCTGAATCTTCAAAAGCGCACCCGCAATCCCCTTCAGCTTTCCTATCCTGCCGCCCTTTCTGAGGTAATCCATGGAGCCTATCGTAAAGAAGATGCGCCCCGTGCTCTTTATAAGCTCAAGGCGGCGCACGGCGTCCTCAAAGGGACAGCCCATATTCCTAAGCTCCACCGCCTGATGGACGAACAGCCCCTGCAAGACCGTGTTGACCGTGGAGTCGATTATGGCAATCTTGGCGGTGGGGTACTTTTCCAAAATCATGTCCCGTGCAATCAATGCGGACTGGATAGAGGCGGAGAACTTCTTGGTAATGCATATGCAAATCACGCCCTGCCCGTCTTTTACGGCGTCCAAAAAGGCGAGGTAGAAGTCCTCGGCGGTGGGGGTTGAGGACTTGGGAAAGACGGTGGGATTATTCAGCATGGTCTTGTAGAACTCGTCCACCGACTGCTCCTCATGTTCCTTTTTGTAGGTGTTATTGTCGAATGAAACGTAGAAGGGAACGAGGGTCACACCCTCCTTTTGAGCCTGTTCGGGGGTAAAGTCGCAGGAGCCGTCGGAGATTATTCGATAATCGTTTGCCATAATAAAACCTCTGTTGATAATTTAGGATTCAGTATAGCACCAAATTGGGGCGTAAAGATGAATTTTCTGAGAAATAACGAAGAATATCGAAAGCCCGAGGAGAAAAATGCGGACAAGTTCAGGCGTGAATTTCCTTGACAGGCTTGGCTTTGCAAAGTAGAATACAAATATAGTAACTCTAAAACTCAACCTGCGACCATTTATACAGGAGGAACCCTTATGAAAAAAACCTTGTTAGCTGTTTTGGCACTGCTGCTTTTGGCTGCGCTTCTGCCCGCTGCCCTTTCTTCGGCTGAGATAGAGGGCGATTTTTCTTATACCCTTTCGGACGGAACAGCCACGATAGACGATTATCTCGGCTCCGCCACCGAGGTTACGGTGCCTGCCACGCTTGGCGGTTGTCCCGTGACGGTTATAGGCTCCGGTGCGTTTGCGAATTGCAACTCCGTAGAAAAGGTGAACCTTCCCGACAGCATAACCACCGTTTCCGATGGTGCGTTTGAGAACTGCATGTGTTTGCAAGAGATTAGCTTTCCCGAGGGCGTAAACTATATTGGCACTCAAGCGTTTAATGGTTGCATGTCGCTGGCCTCCGCAACCTTTGAGGGCGCACCGCCTACGAGCTTCAAAGACGAGGTGTTTTTAAGCTGCGCTGTGGACTTTTGCCTTTACTACTACCCCGAATACGCCCACCTTTGGACGCCGAAGATAACGGAGGACAAGTGGAACGGGTATAAGATAGCCATGAAGGAGTCGGTGAACTACACCTACTTCGTAGCGGACAATAAGGTTACGATAACCGGTTATATCGGCTCCGCCACCGAGGTTGAGGTTCCTACCATGCTTGGCGGTTATCCCGTTGTTTCAATCGGCGATAGCGCATTTCTTTACAATGATATCATAACGGGGGTTGTGCTGCCCGAGAGCGTGACGAGCATTGGCAATAACGCATTTATGGGATGTATCCAATTGTCGGAAATAGCGCTGCCTGAGGGACTTACCACTATTGGCAACGGTGCGTTCTCCGGCTGTCGCCTCCTTTCCGGTATAGAGCTGCCCGACAGCCTGACCTCGATAGGAGGTAACGCATTTTGTAGCGCGGGCCTTACCTCTGTAACGATTCCCGAGGGCGTGACTGTGATTCAGCATGGCGCCTTTAGCGGCTGTGCTAATCTTCAAACGGTAGTTCTGCACGATGACGTGACGAGCATTGGCAATGGGGCCTTTTACCCCTGCGCTGCTTTGGAAAGCATAACGCTGCCCGAAAAGCTGACCTCGATAGGCAGTTCCGCATTTTCCGGCACGGGCCTTACCTCTGTAACGATTCCCGAGGGCGTGACCTCGATAGGATACAGAGCGTTCTATAACAACAGCAACCTTAAAGAAGCCGTCTTTAACGGTGCTGCTCCCACAATGTTTGGGAACGAGGTGTTCGACAACTGCCATTCGAGCTTTTTCATCACCTACTATTACGCAAACAGGCAGAGCTGGGAAAGGGACATCTCGGACCAAAAGTGGAACGACTATAGCATCAAAATTTTCCCGTGGCTGTACGAGATTGCAAACGGCAAGGTCACGATAACCGAATACTTAGGCCCCGACGCCAACGTTACGGTCCCCGATACCTTGGAGGGTTTGCCCGTGGTGGCGATTGGCGATCAGGCGTTTAGGAACAACAAAATCATTAAAACCGTTGTGGTTCCCGAGGGCATAACTTCGATTGGCAGTCATGCGTTTGCAGCGTGTTCCTACCTCGTTTCGGTACGGCTTCCCGACAGCCTAACCTTGATTGGAAGTTATGCGTTTGCAGAGTGTGCCCGCCTCACCTCCATAGAGCTTCCCGATAGCATAATCTCGATTGGTAGTTATGCGTTTGCTTACTGCACCTCCCTTACCTCGGCAACGCTGCCGGAAGGCATTAGCGCAATCAGCTTGTATTTATTCTATGAATGTTCCGCCCTTACAAGCATAACTATTCCCGAGGGCGTCACCGAGATTGGCGAAAGCGCCTTTGGCAACTGTGAAAACCTGAGTTCCCTAACGCTGCCCGAAGGGCTGATAACGATTGGCGAAAGGGCGTTCGGAGGTTGCCTCAGGCTTAAATCTATAACGATTCCTGCCGGCGTGACAACGATAGGAGATTTCGCCTTTACATTTTGCGACATTGATTATGTGGACTTTGACGGGGCGCCGTTAACCACCGTGCCGGACGAGGCTACATTTAGAACAAGGACTTGGGATTTGGCCATACTGCGCTACCTTCCCGAATACAAGCATCTCTGGGATCCCGACGAGGACGGATATTGGAACGGGTTTGAGGTTGTGATGCGGGCGTCCAAGGAGTATGAGTACTCCGTATCGGCGGACGGCAAGGTTACTATAACCAAGTACATAGGCAGCAAAACCAATGTTACGGTTCCCTCGCTTATAGAAAACCTCCCCGTGGTGGCGATTGGCGATCAGGCGTTTTTCAACAACGATACGCTCCTGTCCGTGGAGATTCCTTCGGGGGTCTTGTCACTGGGATATAAGGCCTTTTCCGAATGTAACAACCTTACATCCATAACGCTGCCCGAGGGACTTACCACTATTGGGGGAGATGCGTTTAGCTACTGCTCCGTGCTTGAATCCATAGTCCTACCCGAAAGCGTGACGGATATAGGCTCATATGCCTTTGCCTACTGCCGCAAGCTGACGTCCGTAACCCTGCCGCAAAGGGTTAACAGCTTTGGCGGGTATGCGTTCCACTGCTGCAATGAGCTTCCCACGGTAACGCTGCCCGAAAACCTAACCGAAATAGGCGAACATATGTTTTATGATTGCTATGCTCTCGAATCCATAGAAATTCCCGACGGCGTAACCAAGGTTGGCGCAAACGCATTTGTAAATTGTCGTATCCTTGAATCCATAGAGCTTCCCGACGGCGTAACCTCGATTGGAAATAATGCCTTCCTCGGATGTTCAAAGCTCTACGAAATTACGCTCTCCGACAGCTTAACCTCGCTTGGTGAGGGTGCGTTTGGCTATTGCGAAGAGCTTAAATCCATCATCATACCCGAGGGCGTAACCGTGATAGAAAACGAAACCTTCTTTGATTGCACCGCACTTGAGAGCGTGACCTTGCTCGGAAACGTGACCTCGATTGGCAATAACGCTTTCTATAAATGCGGGAGCCTTGAATCAATAGGTCTGCCAAGCGGCCTTGAATCTATAGGCGATGAAGCATTCTACGGTTGTGGGCTTACTGAAATAACCTTCCCCGAGAGCCTAACTTCGATTGGCAGTAGTGCTTTTACCTTCGGTCTGACTCTGCGCTCCGCCATCTTTGAGGGCGATGCGCCCGAGACCTTCGGGAACTTCGTGTTTGGCGGCTGCCACGACGATTTTACAATCTACTACTACGCCGCAAACAGGGAAAGCTGGGAGCCGAACATCGTAGCCGACAGGTGGAACGACTACAACATTCGCATGATCCCGTGGCTGTTCACGGTTGAAAACGGTGAGGTAACTATAACCGGCTATGCAGGTTCCGATGCCGTCGTTACCGTGCCCGACACCTTAAAGCGTCTGCCCGTAACCGCGATAGGCGATGATGCGTTTCTAAATAACACCGCCATTACAGAGCTTGTCATACCCGAGGGGGTGACCTCGATAGGTATTCAAGCCTTCTACGGCTGTTCCGCACTTGAAAAGGTCGAGCTGCCCGACAGCCTGACTGCGATGGGCGTAGTTTCATTTGCATACAGCGGCTTGAAAACCGTAACGATTCCCGAGGGAGTGACGGAGATTCCGATTAGTGCCTTTACAGGCTGCTTGGGACTTCAAACCGTTGTTCTGCACGAGGGAATCACCTCTATCGGACACAACGCCTTCTCGTCCTGCGGGAGCCTTAGCTCGATAACGCTGCCAAGTGGTTTGACTGCTATTAGCAATGGCACTTTCAGCGGCTGCAGCTCGCTTACCTCCATAACGCTGCCAAGCGGCTTGACTACGATTGGCAACAATGCCTTCGCAAATTCGGGACTTACCTCCATAACGATTCCAAAGAGCGTGACGAATATAGAGTTTTCGGCATTCGCTTCATGCTCCTCCCTTGCCTATGCGCTCTTTGAGGGGGATGCTCCCACGGCGTTTGGCGGCATGGTGTTCAAAGGCTGTCATGAGGACTTTTGCATCTACTACTATGCGGAAAACAGGGTGACTTGGGAGCCCGATATTGTGGACGGCACATGGAAAACCTATCCGATACAAATGATAGTCTGGGAATTCACGGCGGCAAACGGCACAGCCACGATTACGGGCTACTTCGGTGACGGCGGCGAGGTTGCAGTTCCCGAAAAACTCTTCGGCGTTCCCGTAGTTGCAATAGCAGAACGTGCGCTCGAGGGCAACAATAACATCACAAGCCTTACAATTCCCGAAAGCATAACTTCGATAGGCAACGCCGCCTTCTACGGCTGCACCGCACTTAAATCCGTTACACTGCCCGAAAGCATAACCTCGATAGGCAACTCAGCCTTCTATGGCTGCACGGCGCTTAAATCCGTGACGCTGCCGCAAAGTATAACCGTAATTGGCGATTATGCCTTCTCGCACTGCACGGCGCTGACAAGCGTTGAACTGCCCGACATGCTTACCACCATAGGCAGGCGCGCGTTTGAGTACTGCTCAAAGCTCGAAACGATAACCATGCCCGCAAGCGTAAGCGAGATTGACCTCTTTGCCTTCTACGGCTGCGACAAGCTGACAGCGGTAATCTTTGAGGGAGCAACGCCCGCTGCGTTTGCGGACTGGGTGTTCTATGTCGACAAGCCCATGCAGGGACTCGTGTTCTCGGTAAGAAACGACGTCACGCTCTACTACTACGCCGCTTACGCGGATTCGTGGTCGCCCAACTATGAGACGACTTGGAAGGGCTACAGGATTGAGCCCTTGGATATGCCGCTGCTCTGCGGCGATGCGAACGTCGATAACGTTGTGGACTCCGCCGACGCCGCTGCCATCCTGCGCCACACAGTCAAGCTCTTGGAGCTCGAAGGCATTGGACGCCGTAACGCCGATACCAACCTCGACGGACTCGCCTCCGCCCTCGACGCCGCTGCGATTTTGAGATACGTGGTAAAGATTCAATCCACCGTAGGTTGGTAAGCAAAAGGAACGGGAAAGGTACCGTACTTTTCTTTACGGGAAGAAAAGGACCAAAAGAACCCGTAAAGGGGGGAGATATTTAATTTTAATACGAAGGTTGAGCGCCCCGATTTGCCATGAACAGATGGCAAATCGGGAGTTTGTGCGCCCGACATGG
>JAUNBP010000086.1 GCA_030526995.1 Clostridia bacterium | reverse complement strand
TGACCTTGCCTTAACACCATTTTTGTGTCCTTAACTCCTAAAGTCAGGTATTATAGAGTGTTGATTTGTCCCTGTCAAGCAATATTCTTTCAAGCTCCGAAAGACTTTTTGCCAAGTTTGCAGCCTTGCGAAGCTGTGCCGCATCCCGCATACCGAACAGGAAGAAGGGAATGTGCTTTCTAAGCTCTATTATGCCGTGTTCGCCCTTGTGCTCTATGACCTGCTTGGCGTGCTCATAGGCGGTTTTAAGCCGCTCCTCCTCCGTGGGCGGGGTGTAGGGCGAGCCGTGCAGGGCGGCCTTTATTTCCGTAAATATCCACGGGTTGCCGAGGGCGCCCCTGCCTATCATTATGCCGTCGCAGGCGGTGTGGGAGAGCATTGCAAGCGCCGAGGCTGCGGAGGTCACATCGCCGTTGGCTATAACGGGAATCGAAAGGGCTTGCTTTGTTCGGGCAATCGCATCCCAATCCGCCTTGCCGCCGTAGAGCTGCGCGCGGGTGCGCCCGTGCAGTGTCAGCATGGAGACGCCGCAGTCCTCTATTCGCCTTGCAACCTCAAGATAGTTTTTGCTGTTTTCGTCCCAGCCCGTGCGCATCTTGACCGTGACGGGAAGTGCGCTTGCCCTCACCATTGCACGGAGGCACTCTTCTATCAAAGGCGGATTTTTCAAAAGCGCCGAGCCGTCGCCGTTGGAGGTAATCTTTGGAGCGGGGCAGCCGAGGTTGAAATCTATACAGGGTATGCGCCCCTGCATCGACTCGGACAGCCTGCGGGTGATTAGAGCAAGAATTTTGGGGTCGCTGCCAAAGAGCTGAACGCCGGTTGCGGGCTCATCCTTTCCTATTATAAGTAGGGCGGAGGAACCTTCGCCCGAATAGAAAAGTCCCTTTGCGCTTACCATCTCGGTGAACGCAAAATCGCAGCCGAAGCGGTAGCAGAGGGAGCGGTAGGCAAGATCGCTAAAGCCTGCCATCGGGGCAAGCATGAGAACGTTTGGGGGGAGGGCAAGCATCAGGGCGTCTCCTCCGGTTCGGGGGTGGCGGTGGCTGCCGGCATCGGAGTAAGGTTAGGGTCGGGCGTGCTCGGCAGGTCTATCTCGGGGTCTATCTCAAGGACGGTGAGGTCGGAGATGTACCAGCGGTCATCTATCATCGAGAGCGTAAGCTCGTAGCGTATCGGCGTCCAAGAGGGCAGGGTGGAGGATACCGAATCGACGTTGACCGAGCCGCTGATGCCGTCGCATTGCTCAACGACCTCGACGGTGATTGTGGAGAGCCAAGGCCAAACCGAAACGGACGAGAACGAGAGCCGATAGTCATAGCCCGTGATTGTGTAGCCGTAGTAGGTGTTGGCGGTGAGGCTTGCATCGTTTGCAATGCAGTCCTCGGTGAAGTAGCTTGAAAGGTCGATTATCTCGCCGTCTTGAAGAATGCACTCGGCACGCAGGGACATGCCCTCGTTGACAAGGATGTAGGCGTTGGACAGGCGCATACAGGCCATAAAGGAAAGGATGCACAGCCCAATGCCCACAACTATGGAAACGATGGTTTTGACCAGATAGGCTATCGCACGGCGCACCATGCGCAGCCTGATAATTCTCGCCTGAACCAGCCTTATGCGATTGCTCTCTTTAGAAGTAGTCATCTGCTACATGATAACACATATCGGGAGCTTTTTCAACCGTCGAAAAAAACCTCAAAAAAAAGTCAAAAAAATTTGAAAAAAGGTGTTGACAAGAG
>JAUNBP010000052.1 GCA_030526995.1 Clostridia bacterium | reverse complement strand
CCCACAAACACCGACAATACTTGGCTGGAAACGGCCCGGGAAGATAGGCAGCTGCTGGAAAACCTTTCAAAAACAGTCACCAAACGGTGGCTGTTTTTTTGCTAAAAACAAGATGACCAAAAGAAAGCGCAAAAAGAGCAAGATAATAAATCCTAACATCCCCCTTGCCATTTTGCCACCTGTCCGTGGCAAAATGGCGCCCCCAAATATCGTTATGTAAATTCCAAAACTCCCTCTTTTCCGCTTTTCTTTGCTTCTTTCTTTTCTCGCGAAAAGAAAGAAGAATAAATAAAAAATACAATAAGAAAAAAGAAAAAACAGGCCCGTCACCCCCGACGAGCCTGCCAAATTTGCCACTAATTCAAATACTGATTTTTCAGCTCCTTGTAGCCCTGCGCCCCGAGCGACTGCATGAGCTCGGCACGCACACGGAGGTTATAGCCGCCGGTGGCGGTGAACACCTGCTTGCGCTCCTTTGCGCTCAGCCCGTCGAGGTACTGCTCGCAGGCGCGCTTGCTCGTTGCGGGCACGCTGCCCAAGAGCTTTTCGTATATCGATCTTGCCCTGTCCTTGGGATTGTACTTCGAGGATGAGCCTTCCTTGGAGCTGTTTGAAGAGGAGGAGGAGCCGCCACCGCCGCCGCTTATGCCGCTTTGATAGGCCGCATAGAGGGACTCGGCTGCCGAATAGGCTTTTTCGTAGGCCTCGTTCTTGGCGTTTGCGTTGAAGGTTTCAACCTCCAGCCTGCGTTCACGGTCGGCTTCGAGGGCATCAAACATGTATTTTGCCAGTGTGGAGCCGTATTCGGTCTCGATGGTGGTGATGTCCTCGGCCTCGTAGCGTGCGTTTCGATTCTTCATATCGGACACGAAGGTGCTGCTGCCCATGCCCCTTGAAAGGGCGTCGGCGTCCAGTTCGGCGTTCGTCCTGTCGGTCTGCTCCTCACGCTGCTCTATCGACTGTGCGTATATCGGACGCAGCCAGAGCTCAATCTGTCCCGCAAGCTCGGTCTCATCGACGGGCGTGTAGTCGATAAGCTCCGGCTCAAAGGCCTGAACCATCTCGTCCAATATTGCGTTAAAGTCTGCATTATAGGATGAGGAGGAGGAGCCTCCGCTGTTTGCGGGTTCGTGTTCCACTGACCCCTCGCCTGAAAGGGTCACGTAGGGGTAGTTTTTGACCCCTGTTTGTCTGTCTTTCTTTGCCATAGATATCTCCTTTATTGAATTTCTGCGAGCGCCGCTTCAAGCTCGATTATCTTGTTGTACAGCAGCGCAAGGTTTTGGTTGAGGTTGTTCTCGTTCTGGGCGATTGCACCGTTGTACTCGTCCTTGTTTGTTTGTTCGGGCCTTGTGCGGGCGAAGTATATCGGATACATAGCCTGCAATCCCGTAGGTGTATAAGCCATGGTCACCTCCTACATTATCCGCCGCTGCACATCGAACAGCAGTTCAATGCCCTGATCAAGCTCAAGGGTGCCCCCGCTGATGTTGGATAGCTTGATTCTAATCAGCCTGCCCGTGCCGAACAGCATGGTTTCGGAGACCTCGTTATTTACAAGATCCATTTGAGAGGTCCGGCTGCCGCTGCCGTAGTCCACCTCGATTTTGAGCCTGTCGCTGCCGCTCGCATAGGCCTCGATAGCCTGTTTATCATCTATCTTGCTGCCCATATCCAAAAACGGGGTCGTCCAGTAGGCGTCTATCGCAAGCCCGTCATAGGTCGTGCTGTCATCGAATATGCAGAGCTTTTCATCGCCGGTTAGAATGTAGAGCTTGTTGTGGCTGCTCGACATATCGACGGTTTCAAAGCCCCGCCTTATCATCCAGCAGCCCCGCACAACGTCATATTCCAAGAGGGCGTCGTTGTAGGTTGCGTCCTCGGACTCCCTTATTGCAAAGTAGAGCTTGTCGCCGCAGGACACCGCCTTGCAAATGGAGAGGTCGGCGTCTTTGAGCAGACCGTTCATTGCGGTTGCCGCATAGGGGCGCACAACGGTCTGCCCGTCGTAGCAGGACAGCCCCGACTTGGTCAAAAAGAAGAGCCGATCGCCCCTCAGCACGCAGGCGGTGTGTATGGGCTGCGTGAGGGCTGCGTCCACGGGGAGGATGCGGTAGTTGGAGGGGCGGTCGCCTATAAGACGGTAGAGCGAGTCCCGCTTGAATATCAGGAGCTGGTTCGACATGGAAAACAGGCCCGTTATGGGATCGGAGTCCGTCCCTATATCCACAAAGCCGCCGCTTACGTTGGGGGAGGAATCGTCGGAACGCCAGTCCTCAATGCTGCGGTCGTCGCCCGGTGCCTTTGACCAGTAGAGGCGGCACGGGTAGAGGTGGTTGCCGGCTGCAAACAGCCTGCCGTAGTACAGGGCGAGGTGCGTTTGAGTCATGTTGGACAGCTGAGCCGCACTTCCGAAATAGGATACGGAGGATTCGGCAAGGCTCAACTTTAAGAGTTGGTCGCCCCCGTAGGCGATTATGAGCCATTCCTCCGAGCCAATCTTTGCAAGCTGAAAATCGAACACGCTCGGGTCCGATGCAAGCTCATAGAAGTCGTACAGGAACTGCCAGCGATTCGTTTCGCTGTTGAACTTGTAGATGGTTCGGTCCGAACAGACGAGGTATATCATCTCATCCTGCCATTCAAAGACGACGAGCCGCTGCATCGTGTCCATGTGTTCCAAAAAGTCCACGGCTATCGCCCTTGAAAAGCCGTTTGCAACCCTCAGCTTTCCGCCGGTTGTGTCCATGTTGCAGGCGTCGGGGCTCATGTCCAAAGACAAAAGCCCCTCCGCACTCTCGTTGTTCACGCCCGTGAACGATTTGAGTTTAAGAGTATGTAAAGCCATAGCAAGCCTCCTAAATGCCGTATATGCTCTGGTCGTCGGGCGTGGCTACCGACACACGAAGCCGCTTTTTCATCGTTTCGTAGAGGTCAAGGTTCACCTTTGAGCCACTTCTTGCCGCACTGTCAAGCTGAATCCGCTCCCTCGCCACTATGAAGGTGACGATGAGGGGGTGGAGACAGGCGGGCAGTTCGGGCGATTGCAGGACGGTGGTGACCGTAGGCGGCATATAGCGGTAGGTTATCGTGAGCTCGCCGTCGGGCACGTTCTTGGTACGAAGCTCATCGGAGTTCGTGCCGTAGTAGAACGGGATGCGCACACCGTCCCGCTCAAGGGTCAGCACCTTGACGCAGGCATAGCTCAAATTGTCGGTGTTCAGCCGATTGTCTTGCAGCCTTGCCGTCTCCTTTCGCCAGAGCCGATAGCTTGCAGCGATGTCTACGATTGCCTCGTTTGCAAAGCGAAGGAACTGCTCCTGCCACTTGGCTATCGACAAGTTATCGTTAGGCCTGTTCAGCTCCCTCAACGCCTGAGAGAAAATCTGATTCATCGTCATGGAATCACCTCACAGGACTCGCTTGCCACCGGTTTGAACAAAGGCGTCCACGCTCTTTTTATCGATTGCAATTGCACGTTGGCTCTCGGTGACTATCGCAGCAAGCTCCAACGGCACCTCAACGGCCTCGCCGGTCTTAATGCGGAAGTTGTGCCCGTTGAGGCTCCCCTCCACATAGTTCATGCCCGTATTCGGGATGAACATCAGCATAGTTTTCTTTTCCATGTTCCGCTCCTTTCAGCTTACGCTATTGGCTCACGCCATGCTCAATCTTGACGAGCCACAGGGGATTTAGGAGCTTGGCTGCATAGGCCATGACCTTTGCGCCCACGGTTGCACGCTGATTCAAAGGATCCAGCGAACCGCTCGAGCCGTGCGGCTTGATTATCGTCTCCATTGCCCCGCTGCCGTCAACATCTATGATGCCGTAGGCATCGGCACCGAACACGAGGGTAGCATGGACATCGGCTGCCTTCATAGTGGAGGCGTCGAGTGCGCCCGCATCCTTGGTGTATATGGGATCGCCCGCGGTTGCAACTATCCCCTCGTCAAAGGTGATGGTGTTCGTCTCCGCATCGTAGGGGTTGATGTAGTTAAGTACGTGTTCGGTATCGCCCACCCAAACGGTGTTTTCGGGAGTTGAAAGGTATTCAATCTCCTCGGCAGTCGGGATGTTCTTGAGCTGGATTGTATCGCCGTTTGCGCTCACCTTGACCTCGTTTAGAACCGTCTGCTTATAAACCTTTGCCTCAGTGCTTTCGACGAACACGACGCCGAACAGCCTGCCAATCTCACCCGAATATATCTGCTCGGCATTGCTGTACTGTGAGACAGCCTGCCACGTCGGGTCGTTTTGCAAATCAAAGGTGGCCTCCGGAGAGCATATGCAGATAAAGTGCGGCTTGCGCTTGGAGCCGTCCTCCGCATTTGTAAACATCCTCGCCTTGTTCTTTTTCAGGGTGCGAACCGCCTTCCTTATCTCCTCAACGGTCAGCACGGCGGATGAATCGAGCTGGATTCTTGCAGTGTTGCCGCCTGCATACTGAACGTTGGTCGTTCGGCACATCGCATCTCGGGTGACCCATTCGATGACCGTGCCGAGCTGCTCGCCCAAAAGCTCCGCGGAGTCTGCGATAACCTCGTCATAGGCGGTGAGATCCAAAAGATCCGACACCTCGACATAGGCACCGAACTGCTCGACCTCGGCCTCCACCTTGCTCTGCGCAAGCGACTGACCGGTGGGCGTCACGCCCTCCTCGAGCTTGAGCTTGCTTGCATCGGGCGTGAACAGCTCGTATCTGCGAAACTCCACCCGCTTGCCGTTGTTCTTGGGAATGCTGCGCTTCTGACCGAACGAGGCATGAACGAGCCTCGTCTTGGCGGTCTCGAGCAGCTTTCTGTCGTAGAAGGTCTTGTTAAGATAGGTCGCATTTGCGGCCGTTGTTGCAGTTGTGTTAATAGACATAATTCGTCCTCCTTATATTTTCGGTTTTGCGCCGCGTCTTGCGGCTGATTTTAGGTTCTTTTCAAGGCTTCTGAATGCCTCGCTGCTCATCGACATATAGTCGGGGGTTGCGGCGATTGAACCGCCTCCCCGCTGCGATTTGGGCAGGGCGTCACGGCTTTTCAGCTGCGATCTCACCCGCTCCACGGCGTTCCTTTCCGCCTCTTCCGCCCTCTTTTCTGCGGCATAGATTCTAACCGCAGCCTCCACGGGAAATTCCTGTACCAAGAGGGCAAATTCACGGTCTTGGCAGGCGGCTCTAAGCTCAAAGCCCTCGGGCAAGGCGCCCTCCGCCTCCATCTGTGAAAGCCTTTCTCCGGCCTCGGCAAACGGGTTGCCAATTGCCGCATCCTGTCTTTCGATTGCTTCCTTGTTTCTCTTCATTGGTTTCCTCCTGTTTTCATTTCTTTTAATACCTGCTCCTTGCCGTCGAATATCATAAGCTCGACCGCCTGAGAAGGTGCCAACGCCCCGACCTGAACGAGCTTTAGCATAAGCTCGTTTTGCGAGGCAGCGGCAAAGCGATTTTGCCGAGCCGCCTTTACCGAGATGTAGAACTCGATGGGATATTCCACGCCGCCCACGCCCTCCTCGACAAGCTCTGCACTGTCGAAGAGCGCCTCCTGCGTCTGCCCGTCCACGGTTATCGTCACGGGCCGCAAAAAGAAGTTGAACTCTCGCTCAACGTCTATCTCCATGCGCACGGCTTGGCGGTAGGACTCGTAGAGCTGCACAGAAGCCATCCTTGCCCGCTTCGTACTCGCCTCCTGCAAGGCTGTTATTGCGCTTGCCGCCGTCACCCCTTGGCGGGTGTTGCCTCGAGAGGAGTCGTTTGCGCCGCTCTCCTCCTTAATGCTCTCACGCATCTGTTGGATGTAGCTCAAAATGTAAGCAGGCAGCGGTGGCGTTGAAAACCACGTGATGCCGTTTAGGCTTTCACCACGGTGAACCTCCTTCGACCAGTCTCGAAGATCGTCGGTGTCAAAGCCGCTCGCCTCGGTTACGAGCAGCTTGTTATGCGAGGCCATGAACGCATTTTTGAGGACTATCTGATCCAGCTTATCCGCATACCTCTGAAGCGGGGCGAACAGGTCGCAAAGCCCAAAGCCGAGCGCACTGCCCTTTCGGGGGAACATCGCAGTCACCACGAACGGATACTGCCCGTGCGCAAAATAGCCCTGAGGCTTTTCATCCTTGCTGCACCTTAGCACCTGACCGCCGCACAGCAGGGCCATGTGAACGGCATACCTTGCCGTATCGCTGTCATACTCCCGCCACCAGTATTCGATTAAGAGCATCGAATCCCGTCGGTCGCAGCGCAGGATTTCATCCTCCGGCGCATCGGAAGCTGCGATATCATCGGTTAAAAACGGGGCCTTGTCGGGGAAGTGCTCACCCAACCACTGCTTCGACTTGAGCGAGAACTTGAACACCGCCCGCCCCTCCTGAATATCGGTTGCAAGCGGGTCGAATAGGATGCTGCGGTTGTCCACATGGCGTAAAAACGCCCCGCCCAAGCCCCCGTTCAGGCTGCCGTCGTAGCCCACCTCGGTTATGCAGTAGCCGCCAATCAAGAGGTCGTGCACGAGCTTTTGATACTCGATAGGGTAGGAGGCGGCGTCGTGATTCCTCGCAATCACCGCCTCGACAATGCGGGCTATCCTCTCGTCCTTGCCGCTTTCGGGTCGGATTATCGCCTCGGGCATGAGGTCCATAAGATCCGCCTTAACGTTCTCGACGGTCGATTGCAGAATTGGCGTTATCGGGCGAGGCTCGTTGATATCGCCAAGCGGAACCTCCGACCAATGCTCCGCTCGGTACAGCCTTTCGCACTCCTCCAGCCGCTGCCACTCGTTTGCGTAGGCGTTTTTGAAGGTTAGGAACAGATCCCGTGCCTGCATGTACAGGAGCTGTTCGCCTTCATTTTTTGGGGTTTTATTCATCATTCATTCCTTTCCGGCTACAATGAGGTGTAGCCCTGTACGGGTTTTTTTGCGGGTGCGAACGGGTCGTAGACCACCGTCTTGGGCGTGACGGGCGGAAGCGAGATTCGAGGCCTCGACATCAGCCCGTACCTCAACGCCTCCGCAGCGTGGTCCTCGCAGGTGGCGGAAACGTCCTCAACCCTTATCGAGTCAAACGTTAGCTGCGGGAGCGTGCGAATAAGGTTTGTGCAGTTGTCGAATATCACAAGCCTGCACTTCCCGTTTTCGTCGGGGGCAAGGCATTCTCGGACCCGTTGCCAGCCTTGAATCCTCGCATTGTCCGCAGGCGTTAGGGGAACCCCCTCGTGTGCAAACACGTCCGCAATGCACTCGCCCTCCAAGCCCTTCAGCCCCCGCTGCTGCCAAGCGTCGGGTGAGGCGGCGGTATAGGCTATCTTCTCGCCCTTCGACCACTCCAAAACCTGCTTTGCTGCCTTCGACGAGAGCATTTGCCGCTCGTACATCTCACGGTACACGATTATCTGACCGCTTGGCGACAGGGCAAACCAGAGGACACAGCAGGGATCCATGTATCCCCAGTCCATAGCCCGAAACCGCCTCCACCATGAGGGGATTTCAAACGGATGACAACAGTGTAGCTCCCTCGAAAACTCCGAGAAATACTGACCCGCAAGCGCATCCCAATCGCCGTCGAGATGCGCCTTTTTCAGATGCTCCGGCAGATTCGAGAGCGTGCGGATGTACTGCGGATTAGCCGCCATCAAAACGGGATTGTCGCTGACCTTTGCGGGGATGAAAACATAGTCCTCACCTCGCTCAAGGCTCCTGTACTCCCTGTCGATGAAAAGCCGCTTGACCCATGCGTGACCCACGCCGCCCGGATTGCAGGTGTAATACATCCTCGGTGAAAAATCCGTGCGTGTGGAGCGGTTGCAAGTCGTCAAAAACTGCATCTGCGACTCCGAAAAATGCGTGGCCTCCTCAAGACCTATCACATCGTACTCCTGACCCTGATACTGAAAAACGTCCGCCTCCCTGTCGCAATAGCCGAGCTTAATACGGCTGCCGTTCGGAAATAAAAACACACGCTGTGTTGAATGAAATTTGACAACGGGCGTAAGCTCCGCCATCAGGGGTCGAACATGGTTTTCCTGTAATTCGGGCAGGGTTCTTCTCAAAAGCAAGAGCTGCAAGCCCGCATAGCGAAAGGCCAAGAGCACAAATTTCCTGCGCATCGCCCAGCTCTTGCCGCCGCCCCGCGCCCCGCCATAGGCGATGTGCCGAGCCACAGCTCCAAAAAAGACACGCTGTTTGGGATTGGGAACGCCTTTTAACCGAAGGTTCATATGCCTGCCTCCGTTGACGCATCGTCCATGGTGATGGTGAGCATACCCGATTCAAAGCTCTCGCCCTCGGGCACCAAGCCCATATCCTTAATCGAGGCAATGGCGACCTGCCAATTGAGTTCACCGGTCAATGCGTGTTCCAAGATGTAAGCCGCAATCCTAAACAGTGCCCTTTGAATCGCAGCACAGTTCTTCTTCGGCTTGCCCTGTCCGTCCCTAAAGGCGTACACCTGCTCCACCGATAAACCCGTTGCTGCGCAAAGGCCGAAAAGCGTATAGGGCTGCTGCCATTCAACCACCTCCCCGCTCTTCTTCGTGATTCGCTCCCGGGTAGCGTCACACGACGAAAAGTACGCCTCTATGTTCCTTTCAAGCTGCGTCTGCTTCAAAATCCCGCTCCTTTCCTTTCGCTCAAAAGGAGCTTACCACCCTTTTGCGCAGCAGGATTATTATCATTTTTAAGTTGAAACGGTCCCATCCCGTAGGGGCGGATACCATCCGCCCGCCGCTCCCGTTGTCACCCATCGGGGGAGGGGCACCCTTCCTTTCTTTTCACGAGCGTCCTTTCCCCGTAGGGGCGGATATCATCCGCCCGCCGTACCCGTTATTACCCTCACGGGGGAGGGGTACCCTTCCTTTCTTTTCACGAGAAAAGAAAGGAAGCAAAGAAAAGCGTAAAAATATAGTATTATAATTTGTATGGTCTTGATTGAGTGCGCCATTTCGCCGCAGACAGGCGACAAAATGGCAAGGGGATTTGGATAAGTTCAGAACAAATCTCTTCCCAAAATGTAGGGGCGGATACCATCCGCCCGCCTAAGAAACTCCACAACGGACCCCTTTAATTCGCTCCCCACTCTTCGCATATAAATTATTCATCCTTCATTATTCAATATTAAATATTCATTACTCATTACTCATCCCCCAGCCCGCCCGTGTACGCCCATATGCCGAAGGCAAATTTCATTACGCCCTGCACTCTGCGGGGCATAAAAAAAGAGGGCTTGCGCCCTCTAAGGTGTTTTTAATTAGTTGAACCTGCGACGAACCGCAAAGCCGAGTCCGATTACCGCCAGCAGCGTAATTCCCGCAAACACCAGCACTACTTCGCTCTCACCGGTCTTATCCAAACCGTAGATCTTAGTTGCAGCATCGTCTACCTCTTTCTGAGTATGAGTCGTATCGGCATACACAATCTGTGCTGCCGCAAGCGCAGCAGTCCATTCCTTCTGCAAGCCCTCAGAGCACTCCTTAAAAGCATCGGATGCGATAAAATTCTGCGCATAGGCTATCGCTGCAACAAGGGTAGTCGTAGTGACAACAGCTGTGGTCGGCACAACAAACCCGTTTAACAATGCAGCATGTGCCGCCTCTATCTGCTCTTGGGTTGCGTTGGCATTGTTCAAAACCGTTAGAGCGTTTGAAAGCAGGGTATAGTCCGTGCTATAGTTGGCCTGTGTTAGCCAAGTTGCCCCATTGGCAACATCATTTCCATCGGTGGAAATCTTTGCTGCAATGAACAGGGCATTGTTCGTATTATACAGGTTCTGCAAAGCGGTCTTGTCAACCGGCTGAGAACCTGTGGTGATGGAGCCGGCAACGGTGCCGAAGGTGGTGCCTGCAGGGAAGGTGACTGTCGCTTCACTGGAATCAACGAGGGACAGCTTAAAGGCCTCCTTGTCAGGTTCATCGGGATCGGCGCTCGGAAGATTGACATTGATCGTCGTGCCACTTGTAATGCCGGTCTTGACCTTGAACTTAAGGGTAAGCACAATGCCGTCCGCCGGTCTGCTCATGCCGTAGCTCGATGCGATTGCATACCTTGTCCAGCCGGCGGTTTCATCGTTGTTAATTGTCGGAGAGACAGGAGATGTTTCGTTGTTTTCATCGGGCTGAGTATAAAGGGCGATTCCGTTGCGGCTTGCTTTGATTTCCAACTGTGTCGGATCCCAAGTGACTACAAATTGCAACGAGCTGATATAGTTGCCCGTCGGAATCTCCGAGAGCTTAACGTTGTACAGCAGATAGCCCTCGTCATCAGTTTCAAATTCGCTCTCATACCCCGTATCGCCATACACATAGTAACTATACGTATCCGCACTCACGACGGCGGGAACGAGGCAAAGAACCATTGCCAAAACCATAAACATGGAAATAATTTTCTTCATTTTTTCTTCCTCCTTTTTTATTCCATACTCATTCTAACACAGGTTAAGGGTCTTGGCAAGCGAAAAAATGGAATTTAACAGTAAAAAGACAAAAAAGACGCAATTTTTTTTGCAAAAAGTTCCCATTTTTGCAGGCATTTACTGCTTTTAGGGCTTTTTTTATTGACGGGCGGGGCATTCTTACATATAATGGAAAAAAACAGGGAGGGCCCGTCTTTAGGATTTAGCACCATGATTATTTAGGAGCAGCATAACGGGGAGGG
>JAUNBP010000008.1:26405-51672 GCA_030526995.1 Clostridia bacterium | reverse complement strand
AGGGTAAAAACGGGTACAGCGGGCGGATGATATCCGCCCCTACTTTTGCTTCTTTCATTTCTCGCGAAAAGAAATAAGGGTACCCCCACCGTACCCCACCGTACCCCACAAAAAAGCCGCAGCGTTTTTGCTGCGGCTGATTTATAAGCCCTAATCAATCCCCATACTGCCAAGCTCCGAGCTTGCCCACGGTGGCTTGGAGTTGGACTACGAAGCGCAGTACGGCAGCTGCATCGGCGGCGCCGTAGGTTGCTGCAAATTGGGTGTTTGCAGCGTTTTCTTGAAGCTCGTTCAGGGTTGCGAGCTTGACCACCGCACGCAGAATCTCGGCGGCATCCTTGGAATCGGTTTCGCCGTCGCAGGTGACATCGCCCATGATGATTACCCTAAAGCGTTCGCCGTTTACAGTGACGGAGTCGCCGGTCTTGAGCTTGCCGGAAAGCTCGCCTACGTTTGCTCCGAACATGGATTCAAGCTGTTCGGCGGTCGTGTTTGGGGGCAGGTTGGTGAGGCAATCATACTCGTATTCCACACCCCCGCCATAGGTAAAGCGTGCATACTGCCTGTCGGTCGTGCCATCCGAATTGACTATCGTAAAGTAATTCGCACTTGCCCCCGTTAACTCCTTGATTTTATGCCCCATCCAAGTCGTCTCCCCGTTCGGCGCCCAAAGGTGCGAAAATTCAGGGTAGTAGTAGAGGGTAATATTCAGGGGAACGATCTCATCGCTAAGGTAATCCAAAGTATAAAAAACTTCCTCACCGAAAAAGCTTGGAGGCGCACCTTCAAAGATAACATAGTCAAGGCCTTCACAATTATAAAACGCACGATATGCTATACTTGTTACACTGCGGGGAATGACAATTGTGTCCAATAAAAAACACGAAGTGAATGCGCAGGCACCTATAGTTGTTACACTATCGGGAATATTGACGCTTTTAAGATAAGAGCTGTAAGCGAACGCATCTTCCCCTATACTTGTTACACCATAGGGAATTGTGACTGAGGTCAGTGAGCAATTAAGAAAAGCACAAGGGTCTATGCTTATCACACCGTTGGGAATCGTATAATCTTTCATGTCCTTGCTTGCAGGAAAGCAAATTATGGCCGTGCCGTCTTTGCGAAACAGCACGCCGTCAATATCTTTGAATTTGGTGTTGTAATCACTCACATTGATTGAAGTCAATGAGGAGCAAAAATAGAATGCCTGACTTCCAATGCCTGTTATTCCGGAAGGAATGGTTATCGACGTTATCGTATCGCAGCCAAAGAACGTCCATGAGTCGATTACTGTTACAGGCGAGCCATAGATGGTTGAGGGGATTGCGATATCGCCGCCGGGACCGGCGTAACCCGTAAGGATGATATTGTTGGTATCAGAGATGAAATGATATTCATAATGCGGGTTGGAGTGAACGATAATGCCACTGACAGTGGATGTAGTATATGAACCCTGCGAAATAGGAACGTTATTTTTATTGACCAATGAAAGCTTAAAGCCGCTAAAGTTAATCCATATATATTCATCCAAGGGTACGGATTGCTTCACCTTAAATTTCATTATTACAAGCACGCCGAGTGTATTCGGGAAAGCGAGTCCGGAATTAGAAGCAAGTGCATAGCTCAACCTACCGGAAGTGGCACTTGCACTTATGGTTGGATGAATATCGGAAAGAGCAGGGTTGGGATTTTCATAACCATAGTACAGATATGTAGAAAGCTGAAGTTTGTTAGGGTCCCAACTTGCCTCATACTCTAAAGCGGATATGTAGTCATCCTCAGTCAGCCCTTGAATGTAGATATAATATATAAGATTGCCGTCGCTGTCATAGGAGAAATACGGCTCATAGTTCCGCTGACCTGTCAGACATATCTCCCGTGAGTTCATCTTATACAACTGCCAGTCGGATTTTACGGCCTGCTTCGCATTTGGATTCGAGGGATAGCTGTCATAGTCGGACACGAATATGGGATAGGCAGGAATGTCTTGGTAGGTGGGCTCATATCCGGGGTCATAGCTGCCCAATATTAGCTTCATATAGCTTGCGGCTTCGGCAACGGTTGCGCCGGTTTTCATCTCGCCCCAAAAAGCTTCTTCAAACAGATAATCTCCGTCGAAGGTAACGGACTGAGAATAGCCGTAGACCACCTCTGCGCCCGCCTCTCGAAGCGGGGTAGCCAACCCGTTGGTTTTCATGCCCTCACAAACCGATATCCAAATCAGCGAGGAGGGCAGCCTGCCGGTGCTTGAATTATCGCGAATGAACCTGCCGTCTATGCCGTAAATGCCGTAGCCAAAGTTCACCGCACTCTCGTTTGACAACGCCGTTTGGGTAATTCCCACACCGGAAGTCAGCTGAATGTAAGAGGTGCCGTAATAGGAGGCGCCGTGACTGTCAACGAAAACGACGCCGGCATCACCTATGTTTTGACAGATTGCCGTAGCGCTTGCGTTTGCGCCCGAAATCAGCCAAGCGGTTCCGCCCATATAGTTTGCAACGGAAAGCGCCTCGGTCTTATACTGATTGGTGAAATTGGAGTCCATCCCGTAAAACGGGCCTATCAGAAGAACATCCGTGTTCGAAGTCGTTTGAGCTCGGGTCTCGGTAAGCGTCGTATCGACGTTCTCCAAAGCCCCCCAATCGCCGTTGCGGCCCAGCTCGTTTGTAACGTAATCGTAGGCGCAGGCATAGCCGTCAATAGTCTTAAATGAAAATCCGTTCTCCCCCAATTCGGATATCGTACCTTGATCGACAAACTTGGACTGTGTCGCCGCAAGGTACACCGCATCCAAGGTTTCCTCCTTGCTTGCAGCACCCTCGATTGCTCGGGTCTCGGCCGACTCCAAGGACGCCCACACGTCCTCAAAGTACGCATCCATCTCATCCGCCGTCCACTCATCGACCTCTTGCGCCGCTGTCGGCAGGGGCAACATGAGTGCTACAAACAGGAACACCAATAAAAATGCCAATAATTTTTTCATCTTTTTTTCCCTTCCTTAAATTAATTTGGAATATTCCACCTCTACCTTACCAAAAAGCCCCCCAAAATGCAAGACCTTTTGCCAACAAAAGAACTCGTAAAAGAGAAAGGTAATAAATCTTAATACGCAACTAAATTGAAATCCCCCTCGCCATTTTGCCACATGTCCGTGGCAAAATGGCGCACTCAAACAACACCATACAAATTATAATACTATCTTTATCACGCTTTTCTTTGCTTCTTTCTTTTCTCGCGAAAAGAAAGAAGGGTACCCCCCAACCGTCCCCCAAAAAAAACTCAACAACCCGCTTTCACTCCCCCACTCCCCACAACCCCCGCCACGGCGTCGGCGGCAAGGTCCACCTCCTCGCAGGTGGTGAAGTTTGAGAACGAGAAGCGCACGGCGCCTTGGGGGAAGGAGCCGAGGGCTTGGTGCGCCCACGGAGCGCAGTGCAGCCCGCTTCGGGTATAGATATTAAACTCATTTTCGAGCCTTGCTGCAACTATGCCATTGTCTTGGCCGAGAAAATCCAAAGAAAAGACGGCAACACGGCTTTGGGGCTCGGGGCTTCCGAGAAGTCTAAGGTTCGGGATGCGGCTTAAAAGGTCGGTAAAGCGGCTTGAAAGCTCAAGCTCGTGACGGCGGCGGGTGGGCAGGTCTATGCTTTCGATTGCGGCAAGAAAGCCGAAGAGGGCGGGCAGGTTGGGCGTGCCGGATTCAAACTTGTCGGGGAGCAGCTCGGGCTGAGTCTCCGAGGCGGAGAGGCTTCCCGTGCCTCCAAAGACGAGGGGCTCGGTTTCTTGGGCAAGGCGGGCGGAGAGCAGAAGGGCTCCAATGCCTGCAGGTCCCAAAAGTCCCTTGTGAGACGGAACGGCGAGGGCGTCAAGGTTGAAAGCGGTAAAATCGACGGGGATGTGCCCGGCGGCCTGGGCGGCATCCAAGACGTAGAGCAGGTCGTGCTTTTTGCAGAGCCTGCCAAAGGCCTCTGCGTCCTGTATAGTGCCGCAGACGTTGGAGGCGTGGGTCAGTATCAGCATCCTTGTAGAGGGCGTTATCAGTCCTTCGGCAGCCTCAAGGTCGCAAAGACCGTCGGGGGAGACGGGAATTTTTGAGAAGGTCACGCCCCGCTTTTTAAGCTCGAAGAGCGGACGCACGACGGCGTTGTGCGCAAGGGAATCGACAAGCACATGGTCTCCGCCTTTCAGCGAGCCGAACAGCACCGTGTTCAGAGCCATGGTTGCCCCGCTCGTGAGTATTGCCCGCTTTATCGAGTCATGGTTGAACAGCGCACAAAGCCGCTCCCTAAGATTCAAAACCGCAAACTCCACCTCCTGCACCCGCTTGCCGCTGCCACGGTGCAAGCTCGCCCCGTTGCTTGTCATGTAGTCCGCCATAGCCCTTATCACCGCCTCGGGCTTTGGGTAGGAGGTCGCCGCCTGATCCATAAAAATTTCCATAGACTTTTTCGTTATTCGCACTTGCATATAACGCTCCTTTGTGCTATTATACCACAAAAGGCGTGATCTAATCAACAGAATAACGGAGGTATTTATGGGCAGAATGAAAAAAATATTCAGGGATTATTGGCTTATAGTCCTGACGGGGCTTGTAATTGGGGCAGCGGCGGTTGCGCTTACCGCCCTCGGAAATCCGAAGAACATGGGCTTTTGCATTGCCTGCTTTTTGCGGGACGGCGCAGGGGCGCTGGGGCTGCACTCGGCTGCGGTGGTGCAGTACGTGCGCCCGGAGATAATCGGACTGGTCTTAGGCTCGATGATAATTGCGATGATAAAGCGGGAGTGGCGGCCCATGGGCGGCTCCTCGCCTATGACGAGGTTCATCTTGGGCGTTATCGTCATGGTGGGCGCGCTGATCTTCTTAGGCTGCCCGCTTAGAATGGTTATCCGCATCGGCGGGGGCGACCTCAATGCACTTGTGGGACTTGCGGGCTTTGTTGTGGGCATATTGATAGGCGTGTTGCCGCTGAAAAAGGGCTTTACCCTAAAGCGGGCGTACAGGCAGAGCAGGGTGGAGGGGCTTATCTTCCCGATAATCCTCGTTATCATGTGCCTTGCGTGGCTGATTAAGCCCGACCTGTTCAATAGCAGCACCGAGGGCCCCGGCTCCATGCGGGCAAACTACTTTATCGCCCTCGGCATTGCGATAATCGTGGGTGCGCTCTGCCAGCGCAGCAGGCTCTGCATGGCGGGCGGCGTCAGGGATGCGGTGATGTTCAAGGACTTCCGCTTAATTTCGGGCTTTATCGCCATCATCGTGGCGGTGCTGTTGGGCAATCTCATAGTGAGCGGCGGCGTGGCGTTCGGTTTTGCCGAGCAGCCGATAGCGCACAGCGACGGACTGTTCAACTTCTTGGGCATGGTGATGGTAGGCTGGGGCTCGGTGCTCTTGGGCGGCTGCCCGCTGCGTCAGCTGATTCTGGCGGGCGAGGGCAATTCCGACTCGGCAATCACGGTTGCGGGCTTCGTTACGGGCGCAGCAATCTCGCATAATTTCGGACTTGCCTCCTCGGGCACGGGCATAGGTGCGGGCCCCGTCGTGGCTGCGGTCATAGTGGGCGTGGTTGCGCTCGGACTAATTTCGATATTTAATATTGCAAAAGGAGAACAATAGGCTTATGATAGACGCAAGAGGTTATGCCTGCCCGCTGCCGGTACTCATGGTGCAGCGAGAGGTAAAAAGGACGGAGGCAGAGAGCCTTACGGTTTTGGTTGACAATCATGCAGCCGTGCAGAACGTCACGAGGTTTGCAAACAGCCGAGGCTATAAGGTGAAGGTTACGGAACAGGGAGAGGACTTTCTTCTTGAACTGACAAAGGAATGAACGGATACGTTGCTACATTTTACACGCACTTAAGTGCAATCACGAGCAAGCGCGCGCTCGATAAGGTTATATCGGGTGCTGCACTTGCGCCCGTTCCCCGAAAGCTGTCCTCCTCCTGCGGAACCTGCCTAATCTACGAGGCAAACGAGCCGCTTTTGAATCTTTTGGACGAGGACGTCGAGGGCGTTTACCTCGTAAACGGAGACGGCTATATCAAACTTTTGGAGCGTGAGTAAAATGAAGCACATCGTGATAGTGGGACACCAAGGCGTAGGCAAGAGCACCCTTGTAAGGCGGATTCTAAGGCTCATAGGAAGGCCCGTCTACGGCTTTATAACCAAAAAAGCCCCGCCCGACAGCCTTGGGCGAAGCAGCGTGTACATCCACGATGCGAAAAGCAAGACAAGAAGGCACAACAGGCAAAACCGCATAGGGATATGCGAAAACATGAAAGCTACGGGCAACCCTGCAGTGTTCGATTCCCACGCCCACCTCCTTCAAAACCTCCCCCACGACGGCGTGGTGCTCATGGACGAACTCGGAGTCATGGAGCGGGAAGCAAAAACGTTTCAAACAGCAGTCCTAAACGCCCTCGACGAGTACCCCTTGGTCATAGCCGTAGTCCGCGACAAGGACAACGACTTCCTACAAAGCGTTCGAGCCCACGAAAGAGCGGAGTGCTTTTACATCACCCCCGAAACCCGCAACGAGCTGTACGAGCAGATTAAAAAAACCTTGCTCTTTAGAGAAATTTATTCTGTACTTTCTTTTCGCGAGAAAAGAAAGTACCAAAGAAAAGCGGAGAAGGGGACAATATAAATCGGCAACACGGAGCTTGAGCGCCCCGATTTCCCATATAACGGATGGCAAATCGGGTGTTATTTCATAAAGAACGGCTGCAAAGCCACGCCGTTCTATCCTCCATGTGCTGTAAGCACACTTCACTCGGCGAAGCCGAACTTCACTTGCCCTTTAGGGCAAACTTCATGTGCTGCAAGCACACTTCACTAAAAAAGCCGCTCCCCCGAGCGACTTTTTCATTCCTAATTCCTAATCCACCTTCCCCACGGTGGGTTCGAGTTTTACTACAAAATTGTAACCCAACTTTCATCAAAGCCAATTTCTTGCATCATGTTTTCAAAGTCAAAAACGGGAGGACGTCTTACTTTGAATTTCTTCACCGAAGAAGGCAGGTCATATAGGATAGTGAACTGAGAACCATGAGGTTGCCAAGTGAATCTGTGAGTATTTGTAGCAATATCAAATCCTTCAAGATTCCCCCTTTTGTTTTCTTTCCAAATAAAATCTCTGGTATTGTATCTCAAAGTTTCATGTTCAAACAAAGTGAACTCCAAGCTGTTGAAATTGCGCACTAAAACATTTGTGCGTAAAGGCTCATAACGTTCTTTGGCTATGTTAATCCGCTCATTCCATATAGCTAAAACCGCTTCTCCGGTTTTCGCAATGTCTTCGTGCGGATCATAAATTCCATACGAATAATCTGGCGAGCAACGTCCCGAAATAACTCTAATCTTGGTTGTTGTATGCGGGTTTTGCAGTTTTACCGATTTTACAGACCAAGCCATTTCTTCATATACTACATCTGCCAAACCCAGTGGCTTGCTCAAATGCTCTCCGCCAATTGACTTAGCGAAGATATCACCCCAATCTTCGCCGTTTATATCAGATTTTCCAATTGCGAAATGATAAGTCATCCATTTCGCAATCTCGCAGATAATTTCATCTGGTATTTGTCCCAAGGGATAAAGCTCAAACGGCCCTTTCCCTCGGTTGTCTCTTAGCCTTGGTCTTTGCATCTAATCCCTCCTTCAAAACAGCTTTAATCATATTAACGGGAACGGCATTTCCAGCCTGCTTTCTTGTTTGACTATCATTGCATACTATTTTGAAAGTGTCAGGAAAACCTTGGAGTCGCAACATTTCGCGAGGCGTTAATCGACGTTCTCCGTTGACCAACAAATAGTTATATGACGCACCTGCACGCAAAGCGCAGGAAAACGGATAACTCGAAATGTTTCCGCTTTTATTTTCATGCCAAATACTTGGAGTACATGAACTTTGATGACTTGCAAGGCGTTTCTTCACAATCCTCTCACTTGCAAAATATTTTGGGTCAACATCATCATTGTTTTCTAAAATATCTTCAAGTTTTCCGGGACCTTTTCCCTTTGGAAATGAAAACTCGACACTATTGTCTAAAAAGCCAACAATGATAGTACGTTCTCTTTTTTGCGGCAGTCCAAAATCTAATGCGTTTAATACCGCCCACTCAACTTTATAGCCAATATTTCTTAAAGTTTGCAGAATAGTCTGCAATGTTTTCCCGTTATCATGTCCGCTCAATTGTTTTACATTTTCAAGAATAAACATACTCGGCATTTTTGCTTCTAATATCCGAGCAATCTCAAAAAATAACGTCCCTCGAATATCATCAAAACCTAACCTGTTCCCAATGATACTAAAGGGTTGACAAGGGAAACCTGCCAATAAAACATCATGGTCTGGTATTTCACCCGATGCTATTTTAGTGATATCCCCGTGGGGTTTTAATCCATAATTTGCTTCATAGGCTTTTTTTGCCTCTGAATCTATTTCGCTTGCAAATAAACACTGACCTCCGAGAGAATCAGCAGCTTGATGAAATCCGCCGATACCGGCAAACAGGTCAATATATGTAAATTTCACAAGTCATCCTCCCTCCATTATATGTTATGCTCGGACGGCAAAAAGCAAGATAAAATCCTATACTTATTTTATCAAAGTCAAGTCAAAAAGTCAACATAATTTATGCGCTTTTCTTTTTCCCAACATTTGCCATTTAACATTATTTTATTTTATGGGTTTGCAGTTTTCCTTATTCGGAACCCTCATGCTCATAGATAGTCGCTGGCTGGACAGTCCCCTTTTGCGCTTCGCATTTTAAGGAATCGTAATCTTGCAAAACACCATATCGTGGTCGGTGATGCCCGTGGAGCGGGCGTCTATAATTTCCACCTCGGTGGGGAGGATACCGTCGGTGTAGAGGATGTTGTCGAGGATTTTCGGTATCGTGCCGTCGCCGAAGGTGCTCTTGTCCATGTTGACAACGTGGAGGTTGGGCAGGTATTCGTACAACCTTGGGGGCGAGCAGTTGAAGTCGCCCGCAACCGTGTAGACTTCGACCCCGCTTGCCTGCAATTCATATTGCAGCGAGGCGAGGTTTATCGACTTAAAGCACATTGAGGAGGGGCAGAGGTGGGTGTTGAACACCGAGACGGCGCCGTTTTCGAGGAGGATTTTGGCATAGCCCAGCGAGCGCCGTTCCTTACCTTGGGCAACGTCCAAGGGGAAGGTGTGCGCCTCGATGATAGGATAGCGTGAGATGATTGCCGTGCCAAAGCTGCCGCCCTCGTAGCCCGTGGCATGGGAGAACGAGTAGTAGGGATAGCCCAAAACGGCTGCAAGCTCCTTGGTGCAGTCCATCCCGTCCACCCTGCGGGTGCCCTTGTCAACCTCCTGAATGCAGACGATATCGACGTTGGCAAGCGTTATAATATGGGCAATTTCCTCGATGCGCGAGCCGCTGCCCATGTTGTGAACGTTCAAGGAACACATGGTATAGCTTAGTGCAGAGGTGCGCGCAAGGTCCACCGAGGACAGGCTTATGTATTGGTCGCTTATATAGCCCTCCTGCCCGTTATAGAGCACATGAACCCAGCCCTCGGAAAACGAGAGTGCGGTGTAGCTCGTGCCCAAGAGCGCAGTGCCTATCGAGGAGGAGCTGCGGCTTGCTAAGCTTCGGACTTTAACGTATTCCTCGCAGTTTACGACCGTGGCAAGCTGAATGCTGTCCTGAGCCGCAACCGTGGGCTCACCCGTGGGCGAGGGGTAGGGCGTTGCCCACTCGGGCGTGGGCGTGGGCGCAGAGCCGTCCTCCATGGGTTCCGGCGTGGTCTGCGGCAGAGGCACAAAGGTCTGCTTGGGCGTGGGCGAGGGAAGCTCCCCCATATCGCTCGGTTCGGGACTTGGGCTTTGTTCCCCCTGTTCGGCGGAGGCGAGCTCGGGGCTTGCAGCTGCGAGGGTCTCAAGCCCGTCGGGCACGAATATCACGGTTTCGGACGTCGGGGCGGGCGTTAAAAAATCGGTGGGGTCTGCTTCAACCGCACCGTCTCCGCCGCAACCGCAAATTATGAGCATCAACAAGGCCAAAAGCACCGCCCGCCTGCTGTTCATGCGTCCTCTCCTTCCCGTCTTTTCTATATCATAGCAAAATATATTTCAAAGTGCAAGGCTGCAAGCCTTGACAGGGCGCATAAAATTTTCGTATAATATTCGGGTAAGTTAATATGCTTGATAGAGGTGCGGGAAACAAGGTAGCAATCGAACGATAGCTCAAAAAGCAGGGCTGTTCGAGGGTGAAGGTGTGACCGCCGAAAGGGTGCCCTTGCTTGACGGGCTATCCTTGGGCGCAGATCTCAGCGGTCTGCGACTGTCATTCTTGGGATGATGCGCTATAAGAACGCTTTAGTTTTTATAGTGCTTTTTTATTAAACGCAAGGAGGATTTCAAATGAAGGCAACAATAAGGGTCAGGATGAGCGCACACGACGCTCATTACGGCGGCAATTTAGTGGACGGGGCAAGGATGCTCCAGCTCTTCGGTGACGTTGCAACCGAGCTTTTGATAAGGCGTGACGGCGATGAGGGGCTTTTTAAGGCCTACGACATGGTGGAGTTTTTAGCCCCCGTGTATGCGGGCGACTTTATCGAAGCTACAGGCGAGATAGTCTCCGAGGGCAACACCTCCCGTAAGATGGTCTTTGAGGCAAAAAAGGTCATAGTCCCCCGCCGTGACATATCCGAATCGGCGTGCGACGTCTTGGACGAGCCGATAGTGGTATGTAGAGCAAGCGGAACCTGCGTAACGCCCAAGGCGTGCCAAAGGAGGTAAGGATGGAAAAGCTGATAATCACCGCCTGCATCTGCGGAGCGGAAGTAACCAAGGAACACAACCCCGCCGTCCCCTACACGGTGGAGGAGATAGCGCGGGAGGCACAGAGCGCGTACAAGGCTGGCGCCTCGATAATCCATCTTCACGTCCGTTTCGATGACGGCACGCCGACCCAGAGCAAGGAGCGGTTTTTTGAGTGCATGGAAGCCATTAAAAAGCTCTGCCCCGACGTTATAATCCAGCCCTCGACCGGCGGTGCGGTGGGCATGAGCAACGATGAGCGCCTGCAGCCGATAGAGCTTATGCCCGAGATGGCAACCTTGGACTGCGGCACCTGCAACTTCGGCGGGGACGACATCTTCGTCAACACCGAGAACATGATAATCGACTTTGCCAACAAGATGAACGCAAGGGGCATCAAGCCCGAGATAGAGGTTTTCGACAAGGGCATGATAGATATGGCTCTGCGGCTCAACAAAAAGGGCTATATCAAATCTCCGATGCACTTTGACTTTGTAATGGGAGTAAACGGCGGCATATCGGGAACGCCTCGAGATCTTCTGTTCATGGCAAACAGCATACCCCACGATGCGACTTGGACGGTGGCGGGCGTTGGCAGATGCGAGTTTCCGATGGCGGTCATGGGCATCTTGATGGGCGGTCACGTTCGGGTCGGCTTTGAGGACAACGTGTACCTCGAAAAGGGAGTTTTGGCAAGGAGCAACGGCGAACTGGTTGAAAAGGTCGTGCGCCTTGCCAAGGAACTCGGAAGGGGCATTGCAAGTCCCGCCGAGGCAAGAAAAATTTTAGGCATAAACAATTAAATTAAAAAAAACGGAGGATAAATTCATGGCAATCAAAGGAAACAAGTACGGAACACACAGGGTTATAGAGCCCAAGGGCGTTTTGACGCAGGCGGCTTACAGGATTGACAACGATATGTCAAAGCGCTATTCCAACGAGATAATCTGCGACGTTATCTCCCTCAACATCGACTCGGCTTCGTTTACGCAGATAGAGGAGGCCTGCAATGGCGATGAAAAGAAGATTGGCGAGATGATAATGGGTATAGTAGCCGAGCGGGGCAAGCAGCAAAACCCCGTGACGGGCTCGGGCGGAATGTTCATAGGCAGGGTTGCCTACATCGGTGAGGACTTGCAGGATCGTGATTTGAAGGTGGGCGACAAGATAGCCTCCCTCGTTTCGCTCTCGCTGACCCCGCTTCGCATAGATAAGATTTTGGCGATACACAAAGATATAGACAGGGTTGACATAGAGGGGCAGGCGGTGCTGTTTGAAAGCGGCATCTATGCAAAGCTGCCCGACGATATGAGCGAGGCGCTTGCCCTTGCGGCCTTGGATGTGGCGGGCGCACCCGCACAAGCAAGGAAGCTCCCCAAGGAGGGCGATTCGGTGCTTATTTTGGGCGCAAACGGCAAGTCGGGCGTGCTCTGCGGCTACGAGGCGATGAAAAAGGTTGGCAAAAACGGCAACGTCGTGGGCGTTGTAAGAAACCCCAAGCAGGTCGACGCCCTCATGGAGCTTGGCGTCTACCATAAAGTCATAGTCGCATCCGCAACCGAGCCCGTGGCGGTCTTAGAGGCTGCACTCGAGGCCAACGGCGGCAAGGAATACGACCTTTCAATCTCCTGCGTCAACGTTGAAAGCTGCGAGATGAGCGCAATTTTGCCGGTTCGTGACGACGGTACGGTCTACTTCTTCTCGATGGCAACGAGCTTTACAAAGGCCGCATTGGGCGCCGAGGGCATAGGCAAGGACGTCAACATGATAGTCGGCAACGGCTACACCAAGGACCATGCCGAGATAACCTTGAACGTGCTTAGGGAGAACGAAAAGCTCCGCAAGCTGTTCGACGAAAAGTATGTATAAGGAGAGGGCGATGAAAGCTGTCTTAAAAAAGGGTCTGTTTGCAAACGTTCCCGACGAGAAGTGGAACGACTGGCACTGGCAGGTGGAAAACAGGATAGAGAGCCTTTCCGAGCTTAAAAAGCATATTGAGCTTACAAAGGAGGAGGCGGAGGGCGTTGAAAAATGCTTGGGCACGCTTCGAATGGCGATAACCCCCTACTACCTCTCGCTGATAGACGAAAGCGACCCCCACGACCCTATCCGCCGTCAGGCGATACCCACGGCACTCGAATTGCATCAGGCGGAGGCGGATTTGTTCGACCCGCTGCACGAGGACACCGATTCACCGGTGGCAGGGCTTACGCACAGGTACCCCGACAGGGTGCTGCTGCTCGTCACCGACCAGTGCTCAATGTACTGCCGCCACTGCACCAGAAGAAGGTTTGCAGGGCAGAACGACTGTGCAATAGCCATGGAAAAGATAGACAGGTGCATCGACTATGTAAAAGAGCACGAGGAGGTTCGGGACGTGCTTCTATCGGGCGGCGATGCGCTCATGCTCGAGGATTGGATACTCGAGAGCATATTAAAAAAGCTGCGGGCTATCCCCCACGTCGAGATAATCCGCTTGGGAACCAGAACCCCCGTGGTCATGCCGCAGCGCATAACGGCAGAGCTTTGCGCCATGCTCAAAAAGTACCATCCGTTCTGGCTCAACACGCATTTTAACCATCCAAACGAGATTACCCCTGAGTCGGCGCGCGCCTGCGCCATGCTTGCAGATGCGGGCATCCCGCTCGGCAATCAGAGCGTGCTCTTGGCGGGCGTAAACGACTGTGTTCACGTTATGAAAAAATTGGTGCATGAGCTTGTAAAGATTCGGGTGCGCCCTTACTACATCTACCAGTGCGACCTTTCGATGGGCTTGGAGCATTTCAGAACGCCGATAAGCAAGGGCATCGAGATTATCGAGGCGCTTCGGGGGCATACCTCGGGCTACGCCGTACCTACCTTCGTTGTCGATGCCCCGGGCGGCGGCGGCAAGACGCCGGTCATGCCCAACTATCTGATATCCCAGTCCCCCAATAGGGTCATCCTTAGAAACTTCGAGGGCGTTATCACGACCTACACCGAGCCTAAGCACTACGAGCAGCATTGCTCCTGCGAGGTGTGCAGGGGCGAAAAGGAAGCGGAGCTATTGGGCGTTGCGGGCTTGGAGCAGGGCACAAGGCTTTCAATGGAGCCGTCGGATCTTATCAGAGAGCGCAGAAATCACAACAAGTAGGGGGAGGCAGAGCATGGAATCCAAACTTCATCTCAATACCGAACTCGTAGACAGGGCAAGGCAGAGCGCAAAGAGGATAGCCCTCGACACGCAGGCGTTCATAGACGAACACACCACGGTTGCGGTAGAGCGTGCCATATGCAGGCTCTTAGGCATAGACGGCGTGAACTCCGTCGAGGTTCCGCTGCCGAATGTGGTAGTAGATCACCTCACGGAAAAGGGCGTGCTGCCCTACGGTGCGGCATACTATATCGGAAATGCAATGGCGGAAACGGGACTTACCCCCCAGAGGATAGCCGAGGGCATAGATGCGGGCGAGATAGACCTTACCAAGCTGCCCTCGCATCCTATTGAGGAGATAAGGTACTTTATCGACCCCGTGGCAAGGGCGGCAAGCGAGTATATCGCAAGCAACGTAAGAACGAGGAACGAGTACCTAAAGGAATACGGCGACAAGGAAGGCCCGCTGCTCTACGTTATCGTTGCCACCGGCAACATCTACGAGGATATCACGCAGGCGGTGGCTGCAGCCAAGCAGGGTGCGGACGTCATTGCGGTAATCAGAACCACGGGGCAGAGCCTCTTGGACTACGTGCCCTACGGGGCTACCACCGAGGGCTTTGGCGGCACCTATGCCACGCAGGAGAATTTCAAGCTCATGCGAAAGGCGCTCGACGAGGTTGGCGAAGAGGAGAAGCGCTACATCCGACTTTGCAACTACTGTTCGGGGCTTTGTATGCCCGAGATTGCGGCGATGGGCGCCTTGGAGCGGCTCGACGTAATGTTAAACGACGCCCTCTACGGCATACTGTTTAGGGATATCAACATGCAGCGCACGCTTGTCGACCAGTATTTCTCACGGGTTATAAACTCGTTTGCGGGCGTTATCATTAACACCGGCGAGGACAACTACCTAACGACAGCCGATGCGGTGGAGGAGGCGCACACCGTGCTTGCCTCCCAGTTTTTGAACGAGCAGTTTGCGCTTTGCGCAGGGCTTAAAGAGGAGCAGCAGGGCTTGGGCCACGCCTTTGAGATAGACCCCAAGGTCGAGGACGGCTTTTTGTACGAGCTTGCACAGGCGCAGATGGCGAGGGAGATATTCCCAAAGGCGCCGCTAAAGTACATGCCGCCCACCAAGTTTATGACGGGAAATATATTCAAAGGCCACGTTCAGGATGCGCTCTTTAACATGGTGACGGTGACGACGAACCAGCGCATTCACCTTTTGGGAATGCTGACCGAGGCTATCCACACGCCGTTCATGTCCGATCGGGCGCTTGCGATCGAAAACGCCCAATACATCTTTACAACGATGCGGCACTTGGGGGATGAGATAAGGTTCAAGGAGGGCGGCATCATCGAACAGAGGGCGGATGAGGTTTTGAACAAGGCTGCAAGCCTGCTCTGCCAAATGGAAAAAAGCGGGCTGTTCGCTGCGCTTGAAAAGGGCGTGTTTGCGGATATAAAGCGTGGCAGGGACGGCGGCAAGGGACTTTCGGGCGTCGTCAAAAAGGCAAAGGATTATTTCAATCCGTTTATCGAGCTTATGAAGGGGGTGAACGCATAATGAGCGGCGGACTCTATGATATGAGCGCAAAGGACTTTGACAAGACCTTAAACCTCTCTGCGATAAAGGCATACGGCGACACGATGAACGACGGCAAGGTTCAGCTTTCGTTCACGCTGCCTATTAAAAACGACGATAAGGGCGTGGAGGCGGCACGGACACTCGCACGGCAGATGGGGCTTTTGGAGCCCAACGTTGCCTGCGCCAAGACGCTTGACAAAAACTTTACCTTCTATGTCGTCTACGGCTCCTGCCCGTTTTCGGTGGACTACGAGGGGCTTACCGTTGCCACGGTTGAAAACGACGTAATGTCCATGGACGAGGTAAACGAGTACATTCGTGAGAACATAGGGCGCAAGGTCATAATGGTCGGAGCCTCGACCGGTACCGATGCGCACACCGTGGGCATAGATGCTATCATGAACCGCAAGGGCTTTGCGGGGCATTACGGGCTGGAACGCTACGAGATGATTGAGGCGTACAACCTCGGAGCGCAGGTCGAAAACGAGGACTTTATAAAAAAGGCGGTAGAACTGAACGCCGACGTGCTGTTGGTCTCGCAGACCGTAACGCAGAAGGATATTCACATTCAAAACCTCACCAATCTCATAGAGCTTTTGGAGGCGGAGGGGCTTAGAAACAGGTTTGTGGTGATATGCGGCGGCGCAAGGATAACCCACGAGCTTGCCAAGGAGTTGGGCTTTGATGCGGGCTTCGGCCCCAACAAATATGCGGAGGACTGCGCCTCGTTTGCAGTCACCGAGATGGTAAAAAGGAGGAACCAATGAACTTTAACCTGTCAAAGGAACATTCGCTGCTAAAAACGATGTACGAGAGCTTTGCCGAAAACGAGGTAAAACCTCTCGCTTCCGAGGTGGACGAACAGGAGCGCTTCCCCGTGGAGACGGTCGAAAAGCTCGGCAGATACGGCCTTATGGGCATACCCTTTCCGAAAGAATACGGCGGTCAGGGCGGCGACACGCTTGCCTACATCATGGCGGTGGAGGAGCTTAGCAAGGTCTGCGGCACCACCGGCGTCATCGTTTCGGCGCACACCTCGCTCTGCTGCAACCCGATATACGAGTTCGGCACCGAACAGCAGAAGAAAAAGTACCTGCCCACTTTGCTTTCGGGCAAGAAGGTTGGCGCCTTCGGACTTACCGAGCCGAATGCCGGCACCGACGCTGCGGGCCAGCAGACCAAGGCTGTCCTTGTGGGCGATAACTACATTTTGAACGGCAGCAAGATATTCATAACCAATGCAGGACACGCCGAGGTGTTCATCATCTTTGCGATGACCGACAAGAGCCAAGGCACTCGGGGCATATCGGCGTTCATAGTCGAAAAGGGCTTTGAGGGCTTTTCGATAGGCAGGGAGGAGAAGAAGATGGGCATAAGGGGCTCATCCACCTGCGAGCTCATAATGGAAAACTGCATAGTGCCGAAGGAGAACCTCTTGGGTGCCTTGGGCAAGGGCTACGGCATAGCGATGAAGACCCTAAACGGCGGCAGGATAGGCATTGCGGCGCAGGCTTTGGGCATAGGCGAGGGCGCACTCAAGGAGGCGATAGCCTATGTCAAGGAGCGCAAGCAGTTCGGTAAGCGCATTTCGCAGTTTCAAAACACGCAGTTTTCGATAGCGGATATGCATACGAGGTTGGAGGCTGCAAAGTGGCTCGTGTATGCGGCAGCCATGAAGAAGGACGAGGGTGCGGACTATGCCAAGGATGCGGCTATGGCAAAGCTGTTTGCCTCGGAGACCGCAACCTTTGTAACGCAGAGATGCGTGCAGCTTTACGGCGGCTACGGCTACACAAGGGAATACCCCGTTGAGCGCATGATGCGGGATGCGAAGATTACCGAGATATACGAGGGCACGAGCGAGGTTCAGCGCATGGTTATAGCGTCCTCGTTAAAGGTCAATTAGGAGGAGCGTATGAAGATAGTAGTTTGTATCAAGCAGGTGCCGGACACGACCGAGGTCAGATTGGATCCCGTCAAGGGCACCCTGATAAGGGAGGGCGTCCCCTCGATAATCAACCCCGACGACAAGGCGGGGCTTGAGGCGGCGCTTAGGATTAGGGAGCAGGCAGGCGGCACGGTGAGCGTGGTTTCAATGGGGCCACCGCAGGCGGACGTTGCGCTTAGGGAAGCGCTTGCAATGGGCGCAGACGAGGCTTATCTCGTGACCGACAGGGCGTTTGGCGGTGCGGACACCTGGGCAACCTCCTACACGATAGCCACGGCAGTAAAGAGGATAGGCTTTGACCTCATCATCTGCGGCAGGCAGGCGATAGACGGCGACACCGCACAGGTGGGCCCGCAGATAGCGCAGCATTTGGGCCTGCCCCAAGTCAGCTATGTAGAGGGCATCGAGAGCATAGAGAATAATAAGCTCGTCTTGAGACGGCAGTTCGAGGACAGGTATCACCTCGTTGAGGTTGAATTGCCCTGCCTTATAACCACGCTCGGAGAATTATACGAGCCAAGGTACATGAGCGTTGCGGGCGTATTCGACGCCTACCGAGAGAAGGAAGTAAAAAAGCTGACCTTTGCGGACATGGAGGCGGAGTTGGACGTTTCCAACATCGGCTTAAAGGGCTCCCCCACCAACGTCAAGGCGAGCTTTACCAAGCAGCCCAAGGGCAAGGGCGAAAAGTACAACACGGACGCCGACGAGGCTGTTGAGATTATAGTATCCAAGCTCCGTGAGAAGAATTTGATTTAGGAGGGCTGTATGAGCGGAAATATTCATGTATTCTGTGAACAGCGTGACGGCGCAATTGCCAAGGTTTCGCTGGAGCTTTTGGGCAAGGCAAGGGAGCTTGCAAAGGAATTGAACTGCGAGGTTTACGGACTCTTGCTCGGCGGAGAGGGTATAGCTAACTGCGCTCAAACGCTTATAAGCTACGGGGCGGACACGGTTATAACCGTTGAAAACGAGGAGCTTTACGAGTACCTTACCGCACCCTACGCAAAGGCGCTGCACGAGGTGATAGCAAAGTACGAGCCGGAGATAGTCCTTTTCGGTGCTACGAGCATAGGCAGAGACCTTGCCCCGAGGGTATCGGCAATGTGTAAAACGGGTCTTACCGCCGACTGCACCAAGCTCGAAATAGATGCCGAAACGGGGCTGCTTTTGATGACCCGTCCGGCGTTTGGCGGCAACATCATGGCAACGATAGTCTGTAAAAACCACCGCCCCGAGATGGCAACCGTGCGCCCCGGCGTTATGCAGGCGCTGGAGGCCGACGAAAAGCGCAGCGGAAAGATTATAAGCTATCAGGTGACCTTTGGCGAAAACGAGCGCAAGGTTAAGATACTCTCGGTCGTAAAGGGCGAGAAGAAGGAAGTCGATATCTGCGCCGCAAAGGTCTTGGTTTCGGGCGGCAGGGGCATGGGCAGCCCCGAGCGGTTCGATATGTTAAAGGAGCTTGCAAATGCCTTGGGCGGCGAGGTTTCGGCGTCGAGGGCGGCTGTGGATGCGGGCTGGATGCCCCAGTCAAGGCAGGTTGGACAGACCGGCAAGACCGTGCATCCCAAGCTCTATATTGCCTGTGGCATCTCGGGTGCGATTCAGCACCTTGCGGGCATGGAGGAGAGCGACTACATAGTTGCTATAAACAAGGATGAGAGCGCACCGATTTTCGATGTGGCGGATTTGGGCATTGTGGGCGATGTGGGAGCGATAATCCCCAAGCTCACCGAAAAAATAAACAAAACTAAGGAGGAAGTATGACGGACGTATATTTGATTAGCTGTTGCAGAACTGCAATAGGGGCCTTTGGCGGCAGCCTAAAGGACGTTTCCGCACCGCAGCTCGGTGCGATAGTGGCAAAGGAAGCCATAAGAAGGGCAAACATTCAGCCCTCCGACGTTGACGAGGTCATGTTCGGCTGCATCTTAACCGCAGGCTTGGGTCAGAACGTTGCAAGGCAGGTTGCGTTGTATGCCGAGCTTCCGGTAACGGTTGCGGCCTACACCGTGGGCATGGTCTGCGGCTCGGGCATGAAGACCGTGATAGAGGCTGCAAGGGCTATAAAGTCGGGCGACGCCGACGTTATTCTCTGCGGCGGAACCGAGAACATGAGCGCAGCACCCTACGCCATACCTTCGGCAAGGCACGGCGCAAGGATGAACCATCAGACCATGGTGGACACTATGATTCACGACGGGCTTTGGGACATCTACAACGATTACCACATGGGCGTGACCGCCGAAAACCTCGTTGAAAAGTACAACTTGGACAGGGATGAACTGGACGAGTTTGCGCTAAGGTCGCAGCAGCTTGCAGCCAAGGCGATAGCCGAGGGCAGGTTCGAGGATGAGATAGTCCCCGTGCCCGTAAAGGTCAAGCGGGACATAGTGGAGTTCAAGGTCGACGAGTATCCGAGGGCAACGAGCCGTGAGGCGCTTGCAAAGCTCAAGCCCGCCTTCAAGCGGGAAGGCGGCAAGGTAACCGCAGGCAACGCTTCGGGTATAAACGACGGGGCGGCAGCCTTGATAGTAGCCTCTAAGGAAGCGGTGGAGAGGTTGAACCTAAAACCCATCGCCAAGCTCGTTTCGTGGGGTCAGGGCGGCGTCGAGCCCGAGATTATGGGCGTAGGCCCCGTGGTTGCCTCCGAAAAGGCGCTGAACAAGGCGAACATGACGATAGACGAGATGGATTTGATAGAGGCGAACGAGGCGTTTGCAGCCCAGTCGATAGCGGTAGCCCGTGAGATAGGGCTGGATATGGACAAGGTCAACGTCAACGGCGGAGCGATAGCCTTGGGGCATCCCGTAGGCGCATCGGGCGCAAGGATAATCGTAACGCTTATCCACGAGATGCAAAAGCGGCAGTCACGGTACGGGCTTGCAACGCTGTGCATAGGCGGCGGCATGGGCGTTGCAACGATATGGGAGCTTTGCAAGGAGGAACCCGCATGAAAAAGATTATAACCGCAAAGGAGGCAGCAGCCCTTGTAAAGGACGGCATGAGCGTAATGTTCGGCGGGTTCACGGGCTGCGGTGCGGCGCTCGACGTTATCGAGGCGATGGATTCAAGCGAAGTTAAGGACATCCATGCGATAATCAACGACTCCGCACTTCTAAACGGCGCCGACGGCTCGGAGCACTATGCTTGGGCAAGGCTGATTCATTCGGGCAAGATGACCGAGTACATAGGCAGCCACCTTGGTACCAACCCCGAGGCGTCGCAGCTTTGGGCGGAGGGCAAATTGAAGGTCACCCTCGTTCCGCAGGGCTCGCTTGCCGAGATGATAAGGGCAGGCGGCTGCGGCTTGGGCGGCGTTTTAACGCCGACGGGCGTGGGCACGATAGTAGAGGACAGCCCGCTCGTGTATCAAAAGATGGAGCTAAACGGTAAGGACTATCTTTTGATGAAGCCCCTGCGTGCCGACGTTGCGATAATCTCCGCTTGCAAGGCGGATAAGGCGGGCAACCTCTGGTACAAGGGCACGACGAAGAACTTCAACACCCTCATGGCGATGGCTGCAGACACGGTTATTGCCGAGGTCGAGGAGCTTGTGGAGGTCGGTGAAATCGAGCCCGAGAACGTGGCTACAAGCGGAATCTTGGTGGACTATCTTGTGATAAGGGGGACAAAGTAATGGACAGAGCGCTTATAAAGGACTATATAGCAAGGCGGGTAGCCCGAGAGCTGCACGACGGAGACGTCGTAAACCTCGGCATCGGAATTCCAACGCTGGTTCCAAAGTATCTGCCCGAGGGCGTTTCGGTGATATTGCAGACCGAAAACGGCATAGTAGGCGTGGGCAAGCTGACCGATGAGAACAGGGACGCCCTGCACGTAACCGATGCTGCGGGACAGCCCGCTGCAGTGATGGCGGGAGGCTGCTTTGTGGACAGCGCAACCTCGTTCGGGCTAATAAGAGGCGGGCACGTCGATGCCTGCATCTTAGGAGGTCTTGAGGTCGACGCCCAAGGCTCGCTCTCCAACTGGATTATCCCCGGCAAGCGTATGCCCGGCATGGGCGGCGCAATGGATCTTTTGGTCGGCACCAAAAACGTCATCGTAGCCATGGAGCATACCGCAAGGGGCAACCCCAAGATAGTTGAAAAATGCTCCCTGCCCTATACGGCGGTGAACTGCGTAAGCACGATAATCACCGAAATGGGCGTGATGAAGATAACAAAGGACGGCATAGTCTTAACGGAGATAAACCCCGAATTCACCGTAGAACAAGTCCAAGCCGCCACCGCCGCAAAACTCCTAATCAGCCCCGACCTCAAAAACATCGACTGACCTTTTCAATAAGAACATGAGCGGAACAGCTTGAAAAGGCTGTTCCCGCTCTTTCATAACGAGGGTAAATTTATGGATCTAAACTTTGACCTTTCCGTTAAAAACCAATATCGCTCAACCTCACAAGCCGTACGTGTAATGACGGAAACATGGGTTGAAAAAAAACTGTTCTGCCCAAGATGCGGGCAACCGCAGATTAAGCGGTTTGAGAACAACAGACCCGTTGCCGATTTTTATTGCCCCTATTGCTTGAACCAATACGAGTTAAAAAGCAAATCGGGGAGGCTGGATAAAAAGGTTATCGACGGCGCATACGACACGATGATCGAAAGGATTACGTCCAACGAAAATCCCGATTTTATCCTTATGAATTACTCAAAAAGCGAGCACAGGGTAGTCGATCTGTTCGTTGTTCCCAAACACTTCTTTGTGCCGCAGATCATTGAAAAGCGAAAACCGCTCTCCGCCAATGCGAGGCGTGCGGGGTGGGTCGGCTGCAACATAGTCATCGAGAACATACCGATGCAAGGCAGGATTGAGGTCATTAAAAACGGGGTCGAAAACGAAGCAAGCACCGTTGTTGAAAAGGTCAAAAAAAGCGCCCTGTTGGAAAAAAGGGATATCAATGCAAGGGGTTGGCTAATGGATATACTGAACTGCGTAAATCAAATGAAAACGGAGGTGTTTTCCTTAGCCGACATCTATGCTTTTGAGGAACAACTGTTTGAAAAGCACAGCCAAAACCATAACATACGCCCCAAAATACGCCAACAACTTCAGTATTTACGAGATAAGGGCTTTATCGAATTTCTCGACAACGGAAAATATAAAAAACACGGGAACTAACTCCCCCTCAATCGAACCACACCCCCAACAGTCAACTTTTTTCCCGCAAAAGTTGACTATTCATGCCTAAAAAGTTGACTATTGGCTCCTGACAAGTTGACTGTTCATGCCCGCCGCAAGGTCGGATACTATCCGCCCGCCGTCCCCAACCGTTCCCCCGCAGGGGCGGATATTTAATAGTGACTGTAAATCGTTCGTTCGTCCAATCCGTCTCCCCTCTGTAGGGGCGGATACCATCCGCCCGCCGCAAGGTCGAATACCATCCGCCCGCCGTCCCTTTTGCTCCGCAAGCAACTGCAGGAGCGTACTCCCCCCCCTGTCCCCCCACTGAGAATCAAAGGGGATGATTACGAGGCAGATATCGTCAATAAACGGTTGCAGATGCTTTGATAGCGTATAGTCGGCTGTCAAAAACATGGGTTCGCCGTATGACTCGTCGTAAAAGCGGAGCGTTGAAGGAGTATGATAGGTGTACATCTCATACCCTACTGCTCCTGCTTTGTGCACCATCGTCTCCTGATTACCGCATTCGCAGGCGGGAATCAGGCAGAATGTAAGATAATGCTCTTCAACCTCATCCGGCGAATGTCCGTACGACAATATTAGCTCAAAATCGAGCCGCACTGCGAGGACACCTTCCGTGATTAACATTGAATGCGGATACTTAATCTTCGAAGTATCGGTAGCTACACAGAGAATTCGTTGTAGGACCTCGTGCGGCTCGCCCCTGCTTCCCAAATCGATATCTCGAAAGAAACACTTTGCCATAAAATACAAGAGCACATCCGTATTGTAAAAGGGGGTGTTCCAGACTCTGTCTTCGTTTGAGGTCTCTTTCAAACCGGATGGAAGCCTAATCTTGTTATATCTGCTAAACGCCCCGCAGCCGATGCTTGACACGCTCTTAGAAAGGGTAACGTCTCTTAGGTTTTCGCAATCCCCAAACGCATAATCTCTGATTCTTATCACGCCCTCGGGAATCGTGACGCTTTCAATGCTGTCGCAGCGGGCAAATGCTTGGCTGTCAATTTTAGTTACATAATCGGGTATAACCACCTTTGAACTTTTGAGTTTCGGAATATAGTTATATAGGACGCCGTTTGTTATGATAAAATCTAAGCATATTACAACCCTGAAACGCATCCTCACCTGTTTCCTGCAAACTCTTGGGAAGAGTGACGCTTGCGAGGTTTATACAATCTTTGAAGGCTGACCTTCCAATACGTTTCACGCCCCTGGGAATCGTGATGCTTGTGAGGCTTTCACAATATGCAAACACAGAATCTTCGATGCTTGTCACCCCCTCGGGAATCGTGATACTTGTGAGGCTTTTGCAACCTTTGAATGCCCCTTCCCCGATGCTTGTCACGCCCTCGGGAATCGTGATGCTTGTGAGGCTTTTGCAATCTTTGAACGCCTCCTGTCCGATGCTTGTCACGCCCTCGGGAATCGTGATGCTTTTGAGGTTCCAACAATTCCAAAACGCCCTATCCCCGATGCTTGTCACGCTATTAGGAATCGTGACGCTTGTGAGATTTATGCAAGCTCTGAACGCCCCCTTTCCGATGCTTGCCACGCCCTCGGGAATCGTGATGCTTTTGAGGTTTTTACAACGCAAAAACGCCTCATTTCCGATGCTTGTCACACCCTCGGGAATCGTGATGCTTGTAGGGAAGACGCAGCCATCGAACGCCCCGTCGCCAATGCTCGTAATGCCTTTCGGGATTATTACGTTCCGAACACCGGGAAGATCCAAGTACCTGACCAAGGTGTTGCTTCTGATAGTAAAAAGGCGATCAATGATTTTAGCATGTTCTTTCTCGGAGACAGAGTCTCTTTCTTGACTTAAAAGATGGACACAACCTGCAAATGCACCGCTTCCTATGCTCGTCACACTCTCCGGAATCGTAATGCTTGTGAGGCTTTTGCAACCTTCGAACGCATCCTTTCCAATGCTTGTCACGCCCTCGGGAATCGTGATGCTTGTGAGACTTACACAACCCCAAAACGCATGATTTCCGATGCTTTTCACGCCCTCGGGAATCGTGATGCTTTTGAGGTTATAACAACACCAAAACGCCCTATCCCCGATGCTTTTCACGCTATTCGGAATCGCAATGCTTGTGAGACTATTGCAATTCGAGAATGCCCTATCCCCGATGCCTGTCACGCCCTCGGGAATCGTGATGCTTTTGAGGTTTTTACAACGCAAAAACGCCTCATTTCCGATGCTTGTCACACCCTCGGGAATCGTGATGCTTGTAGGGAAGACGCAGCCATCGAACGCCCCGTCGCCAATGCTCGTAATGCCTTTCGGGATTATTACGTTCCGAACACCGGGAAGATCCAAGTACCTGACCAAGGTGTTGCTTCTGATAGTAAAAAGGCGATCAATGATTTTAGCATGTTCTTTCTCGGAGACAGAGTCTCTTTCTTGACTTAAAAGATGGACACAACCTGCAAATGCACCGCTTCCTATGCTCGTCACACTCTCCGGAATCGTAATGCTTGTGAGGCTTTTGCAATCTCTGAACGCATCCTTTCCAATGCTTGTCACGCCCTCGGGAATCGTGATGCTTGTAGGGAAGACGCAGCCATTGAACGCCCCGTCGCCAATGCTCGTAATGCCTTTCGGGATTATTACGTTCCGAACA
>JAUNBP010000008.1:0-26305 GCA_030526995.1 Clostridia bacterium | reverse complement strand
AATCGTGATGCTTGTGAGACTTACACAACCCCAAAACGCATGATTTCCGATGCTTGTCACGCCCTCGGGAATCGTAACGCTTGTGAGGCTTTTGCAACCGTTGAATGCCCCTTCTCCGATGCTTGTCACGCCCTCGGGAATCGTAATGCTTTTGAGGTTATAACAATTCCAAAACGCCCTATCCCCGATGCTTTTCACGCTATTCGGAATCGCAATGCTTGTGAGATTTATGCAAGCTCTGAACGCATCATGTCCGATGCTTGTCACGCCCTCGGGAATCGTAACCTTGGTGACACCCTTATCTCTGCAAGAACGCAGGTCGCCGTTTACAATTATAAAATCTTCGGAATGCTGTTTCATACTTCCCCTCTTCGCTCTGCCAAACTTGCACCTGCAGGTACCGACTGCACGGGTTGCGTAGCTGTTTTTTGCGGGGCTGCGGCTACGGAATTTCCCGGCCTCGCTTTTTCGTGCTTCTGTTTCCGCTTAAAGAGGAGGAAACAGCCTATTAAAGCTAAAAAAGATACATTAAAAAAGATGATTGCAATAATGTCAAAACGTCCCATTTCCATTACCCTCCTGTGATATGTTGTAATTAATACCCATGGATATCTTATCTTAGCCGTTGGGCGCTGTCAAGGTTTTGTTGTGCGCCCTCTTTTTGAAAGCATCACAAATTTTCCTGTTCTTTTACCGCAATTCGTTCTAATCATTTCCCGCTTTTGCAGATGCCGCAAAATCCCTTGGGCTCTTTTCCTAAAACCTCGAATGTGCTACAATAATCACGGTGATGGATATGAAGGGATTTAGGAATTACAAAGAACCGTGTTCCCGTTATGACGACGAGCAAATCGAGCGAGTGTGGCGGCACGGAGATGTTATGTTTTCCCTGCTATGTGCATCACGGCAGACCGAGCACGGAAAGAGGAAAAGAACCCTTTGCGCTGCATAGTAGAAAAAGTCATAAATCTATGCTATAATATAAAGCATCAGAACAACAAATTTGAATTTGGAGAGGTGTTATTGAATGAGCGTTTATGATATTATTCTGAAAAGGCGTAGCATACGCCTATTTACGCAAGAGACTATCAGTGATGAAATAATTACGAAATTATTGGAAAGTGCAATGGCTGCGCCGAGTGCTTGCAATAAGCAACCATGGGAATTCTATATCGTTAAAAATAAGGAGCTTAGAGAACAACTCAAAACTGTAAGCAGATATTCGAATATGGATTCGTCGCTTATAATTATTGTTGCCGGTAACGATAAACGCTCGCTTAGTCATAGAGAAAATGATTTTTGGATACAGGATTGTGCAGCGGCCACAGAAAATATATTATTGACTGCAACAGAACTCGGAATTGCCTCCTGTTGGTGTGGACTGTTCCCTATGGTAACGCCGGTTAAAAAGGTAAGAAAAATATTAGATTTAGAAGAGCATATTATACCTATGGCATTGATTCATCTTGGATATTCAAATGAGAATGCTGAACCAAGGACGCAGTACAATGAAAAGAGGATTCACATTTTAGATTGAAAGGTGATTTTTTCAAGATTGTTATACAAGAGAACTCCACAGCCGAATTGGAGGTTGGTATGGCTTTGAGAGAGGGCAATTAAAATGATATTAGAAACAGCCAAAATGAATGAAATAGGTGAATTAACAAAAATATCGAAAGCAGCATTTGAAAGTGATATTAAAGTTGGAGCAAAAATAGCGGGTGGACCACCTGAATACGATAATGTTAATTGGCATATACAGATGTTGAAATCAGGACATCTTTTATCAGCAGTAGAAAATGAGGTAATTGTTGGAGGAGCAGTTATTTTTATTAATGACAAAAATGAACTTTTTATTGGGAGAATATTTATAGATCCTAAATATCAAAGAAAAGGTTATGGAATAGAATTGATGGAAAAAATAGAGGAACGTTATAAAAATTGTAATACGATTTGGTTAGATACTCCGACTTGGAATAGAAGAACCAATTCATTTTATCCTAAGTTAGGATACAAACAAATAAAAATAGATAATGAATCAGTTTATTATAAAAAAGAATTGAACTGTCCATCGAATCTTTAACAAATACACAACCAATCTTCTTTCTAACGGGGCACAGCCAAAGGATGTGCAGGAATTGCTGGGACATTCCGATGTCAGTACCACAATGAATGTTTACGCTCACGCAACAAGGGAAGCAAAGCGAAATTCCGCTAAACTTCCGGACAAGGTTGTGGGGGAACAACAAAGATTTCCCTTGTAGATTGCTCATAAGGGCAAAAACAAGGGGAAATACATATAAGTTCATATATAAAGGCTTGGAAAGCCTTGAAAAATAAGGAAAGTTCGCAGAAAATATTTACAAATACCGATTTGTCGCAGAACTATCATAAGGCAGAATGATCAAAGCTGAAAATCGAAGTTGACAGGCTAAAAATTTCCATGGTATAATTATTCGTTCGCAAGATAGGGGAAGTGCGGTGAGAAACCGCCACAGCCCCCGCTACCGTGACGCTTATGGCGAAGTCGGATGACCTATGCAGCGAAACACACCTCCTATTTTTTGCGGCGGGCGAAAAGGGACGCTTTTTTGTTGCGTTTACTCTCCCATCGAATGAGATAGGGAGAGTAATTTATTTGTACGGAGGGTACTATGAACAAAAACAAAAGAATCCTGTTGGCGGTCATATTGACCGTGGTGCTTGTGGCGCTTGTCGTCGGAGGAATTTTCCTCTACAACCACCTAAAGGACAAGCCCGTTGAGGGCGCAAAGGAGATTACCGTCACGGTGACCTATACCGACGGAACCAATGATGAGTTCACCTACCACACCGACGCCGAATACTTGGGCGAGGTGCTGCTGTTGGAGGGGCTTATCTCGGGCTCCGAAAGCGAGTACGGGCTGTTTGTGGACACGGTGAACGGCGTGTATGCCGACGCTTCCAAAGGCGAGTATTGGATGCTGTTTGTGGGCGGCGAGTATGCCCCTACGGGCGTCGATCAAACCGTGATAAACGACGGCGATGCCTTCGAGTGGAAGATTGAAGTGTACAACTAACCTTGAAGCTCACAATCCGTGACATCTGCATACTGTCTCTGCTCGGCGCATTCCTGTACATAATACAGATTGTACTATCACAGATACCGAACATAGAGGGCGTGTCGCTGCTGATACTCGTAATCACATTCATCTACGGCTGGCGTGCCCTCTTTCCTATCACGGTATTCATAGGCTTGGAGATAGTAACCTACGGGCTCGGGCTTTGGAACGTGTTTTACCTGTACGTCTGGTACCTGCTAATGGTGGCGGTGCTCTTACTAAAGCCCGTCTGCAAGACCTCCGCTTGGGCGTGGGCGCTGGTTTTGGGCTTTTACGGACTGATATTCGGAGCCCTGTATTCGATAATCTTTCTATTCGTGGGCGGCGCATCCGCCTTCGTTGCAAGCTGGGCAAGCGGCATCATGTTCGATATCGCCCATTGCGTGGGCAATTTTGCCCTCACAATTTTTGCATTCAAACCGCTTATAAAGCTGTTTGAACGATTGACAAGGTAAATTCGGATAGCTATAATAGAAAGGTAGGGCGCACAAAAGAGGCGCCGATTATGGAGGTTTTATATGGAAAAATTGGTTATCGCACTCGGCGGAAATGCGTTGCAGGAGGGTAAGGGCCCCGCAACAGCCGAAGCGCAGCTTCAAGTCGTCGAAAAGACGTCGGAATTTATTGCGGACATCATTGAAAAGGGTTACAAGGTGATATTGGCGCACGGCAACGGCCCGCAGGTGGGCAGAATAGTTCTGCAAAACGAGAACTCGACAAACGTGACCCCCGCAATGCCGTTCGACGTATGCGGCGCAATGAGTCAGGGCATGATAGGCTACCACATGCAGCAGGGGCTGTCCAAGGCGCTCAGAAAGCGGGGCGACAACACGACGGTTGCAACCGTAGTAACGCAGGTCGTAGTAGATAAGAACGACAAGGCATTTGAAAATCCCACCAAGCCCATAGGCCCGTTCTACTCCGAGGAGGATGCAAAGCGTTTGCAGGCGGAGAAGGGCTATTCGGTCAAGGAGGATGCGGGCAGGGGCTGGCGCAGGGTCGTTGCAAGCCCGATGCCGGTTGAGATAGTAGAGCTTCCCGTGGTCAAGGCGATGGTCGATGCAGGCTTTGTCGTGATAACGGTAGGCGGCGGCGGCATCCCCGTATTAAAGCATGAGAACGGCGACCTCGAAGGCACGGCTGCCGTTATAGATAAGGACCTTGCTTCCGAAAGGCTGAGCGAGGACATCGACGCCGATGCACTGTTGATTTTGACGGCGGTTGAACAGGTCTGCCTAAACTACAACAAGCCCGACGAGAAGCGACTTGAAAAGATAACGGTTGCCGAGGCTGAAAAGTACATAGCCGAGGGACATTTTGCGCCCGGCTCCATGCTGCCGAAGATTCAGGCAGCCTGCATGTTCGCCCGCAGCAAGGCGGGACGCCGTGCCATCATCACCTCGCTCGACAAGGCAGTGGACGCCCTTGCGGGAACCGCCGGCACCACTATTACGCTGTAATTTTTGCAAAAAACAAAGTTTTTTGACGAGCTGAAGGGGATTTTTCCCCTTTTTGAAATTTAGGAGGAAGCATGGTAACGCATATAGTTCTGTTCAAACTCGAACAGCCCGAGATTCATGCGCCGATAATCTGCAAAATGCTCATGGAGCTTAAGGACAAGATTCCCGAGATAGTTTCCATGCAGACCGGCATCGACTTTTTGCACAGCGGGCGCAGCTACGATATGGCGCTTATAGTCACCTTTAACGACCGAGAGGGCTTGGAGGCCTACGACAAAAACCCCGACCACAACGAGGTAAGAAAGTACATCCACGCCCACAGGCTCGATTCCAAGACCGTGGATTTTGAGGTATAAAATGGTAAAATACATCTGCTTATTCAAACTGCACAACCCCGCCGACGCCGACGCCGTTGCAGACAAACTGCACACGATGGAGGGCAGGATAAAGGGGCTACTATCGATGGAAACCGGCAAGAACGTCTGGGACAACGAGGCCCGTTGCTACGACCTTGCGCTTACGATAGTGTTTTCGGACATGGAGGCGATGATAGCCTACGACACCGACCCCGTTCACCTCGAGTGCAGGGACTTCATCTACCCGAGACGCAAGGACGGCAAGACCGTTGTCTACGAGGTGGAGATTTGAAAAGCGGGCGCAGCTTAATCCTGCTTTTAACCGCCTTGCTCCTATGCATAGGCTGCGGGGCGCAGCAGAGCTTAAGCCCCGTTTCGCCCGAGCCCGAAAGCACGATGCAGGCACAGCCCCATGAGGGCGAAACCGTAGTAGTTCACACGCCCGAACCCGTGATAACCATAGGCGAAATGCAGATACTTACTGCGCCTTCGGACTATCCGCTTCCCGAATTTTATACGAGCCTCGGCCTCGGGAATTACACCGTCTATGCCTTTTCGGACCGTGAGGGGAATATTCAATACCGTGCCTATTGCGGCTACACGGTCTTTTACGACGGCAAGCCCTACGAGGACATCGGCGGAATTTACCCCGTGACGATAGGGGAGGACGGAATGCTTTCGGAGGACGCCAAAGAAATAGACCCCTTTTTGGACGAGCCCGGAGTCTGCACCGCCATATCAACGGAATCGCTCAGGCTCTTAAACGCCTATACCAAGCGGGAAAGTACGGGGCTTATATCCTATAACGGGGGCTATCTAATATACGGAGCGTTTCCGAACAAGGAGCCTGCCTTCTACCCTGCAAATGCTGACGGAAGCATGATTGCGGGCGCCCTGCCCTACGAGGGCGAGACGGTAAAGCCCGACTACTACCCCGACGATGTGCCCAAAGCCGACGGAACTTACCTCTTGATAGTCTATCTAAACACGCAGACGGTCGTGGGCTACCGCTCCGAAAACGGCGACTGGTCAGAGGTTCGGCGCATGATATGTTCGAGCGGCAGGGCGGGCGACGATACGCCCACGGGCAGCTATAAAATTTCGGAGATATACGAGTACAAGCAACTCGGCATGAGCGAGGAATCCTACTGCTACGCCCAATACGCCTCACGAATCACGGGGCATTACCTGTTCCACTCCACGCCGATTTGGTTCGAGGCGGGCAGGGACAGCGAGAGGGCAAAGACCATGGTAAAGCTCAGCGGATACGAGCATTTGGGTGAGCCCGCCTCGGATGGCTGCATAAGGCTCACGGTTGCGGATGCAAAGTGGATATACGACAACTGCGGCGTGGGCACCGAGGTTAGGATAGGGCTGTGGGACGGCCCAATAGCTTCCGAGCCGCCTGCGATAATCTACGAACAACCCTATATGACGGGGGAGAACATGGGCTGGGATCCCACCGACCCCGACCCCGACAATCCCTATCATGAGATTTATGGAGTTATGGACTGATGAACGATGTTTTTAAGGTAGTTTCCCCCTTCGAGCCGCAGGGCGACCAGCCGCAGGCGATAAGGGAGCTTATAGAGGGCGTAAAAAACGGCGAGGACACGCAGGTGCTCTTGGGCGTTACGGGCTCGGGCAAGACGTTCACGATGGCAAAGGTCATAGAGGGCGTGCAAAAGCCCACGCTCATTTTGGCGCACAACAAGACGCTGGCGGCACAGCTCTGCTCGGAGCTTAAGGAGTTCTTTCCCGACAGTGCGGTGGAGTATTTCGTGTCCTATTACGACTACTACCAGCCCGAGGCTTACATCCCGTCCTCCGACACCTACATCGAAAAGACGATAGACATAAACGACGAGATAGACAAGCTGCGCCACTCGGCAACCTGTGCATTGAACGAGCGCAGGGACGTTATCATTGTGGCTTCGGTAAGCTGCATCTATGCGCTCGGCAACCCCGAGGAATACTTAAAGCTCGCAGTTTCTCTGCGCCCGAATATGACGATAGAGCCCCGCTCCTTGATGTACAGGCTCGTGGAAATTCAGTACAAGCGCAACGATATGGACTTTTCAAGAGGAACCTTTAGGGCGAGGGGCGACACCGTGGACGTGTTCCCGTCCAACTCCACCGACAAGGCGATAAGGCTGCAATTTTTCGGGGACACGCTCGAAAAGATAGCCGAGATAAACGTGCTGACGGGGGAAGTTTTGGGCTATCTTGAGCATACGGTAATCTTTCCCGCCACCCACTATGCCACGGGTCAGGAGCGCATGAACGAGGCGCTTGGAACCATAGAGCAGGACATGAGGGAGAGGGCGCAGTTCTTTCACGACCGCAACAAGCTCATAGAGGAGCAGCGCATAGTCGAAAGGGTCACGCAGGACATGGAGATGATGCGGGAGATAGGCTTTTGCAGCGGAATCGAAAATTACTCCCGCTACTTCGACGGGCGCAAGGAGGGCGAGCCGCCCTACACGCTGATAGATTACTTCCCCAAGGATTATCTTTTAATAGTCGACGAGAGCCACGTGACGCTTCCGCAGGTCGGGGCGATGTTTCGAGGCGACCGTGCCCGCAAGGACAGCCTTGTCGAGTACGGGTTTCGGCTTCCGTCCGCGAGGGACAACCGTCCGCTGACCTTCGAGGAATTTACCGCAAGGGTGCCGCAGATGATATGCGTATCCGCAACGCCGGCGCAGTACGAGCTTTCGAGGGCAAGAACGGTAGCGGAGCAGATTATAAGACCCACGGGGCTCATCGACCCCGAAATCTTCGTGCGCCCCGCCACAAATCAGGTGGACGACCTCTACGACGAGGTGCAAAGGCAGACGCAAAAGGGCTACCGCACCCTCGTCACAACGCTTACAAAGCGCATGGCGGAAACGCTTACGGAGTACTTCGACGCCCTCGGCGTCCGAGTTCGCTATATGCACAGCGACATCGATACCCTTGATAGAATGGAGATAATTCGGGATTTGCGGCTCGGAGAGTTCGACGTTTTAGTCGGCATAAACCTTTTAAGGGAGGGGCTTGACCTCCCCGAGGTCGGGCTTGTTGCCATCTTGGACGCCGACAAGGAGGGCTTTTTGCGCTCCGAAACGAGCCTGATTCAGACGATAGGCAGGGCTGCAAGAAATGTTGAAGGCAGGGTGATACTCTATGCCGACAATGTGACGGGCTCTATGCAAAGGGCAATAGACGAGACCAACCGAAGGCGGCAAAAGCAGCAGGCGTACAACGAGGAGCATAACATAACCCCCACGAGCATAGTCAAGGAGGTTCGCCAAAACTTCACGATAACCCGTGCCGCCGAAAGGGAGGAGGTTTACTACTCCGAGGAGGAGAAGCAGGCGAAGATAGAGCTTCTGCGCGAACAGATGCAGCAGGCAGCCCGTGAGCTTGAATTTGAAACCGCCGCCAAGCTGCGCGACGAGATGAAAACCCTCATGGGCGAAACCGTAACCCCCGCCACCAAATCCAAACCCGGCACCATAGGCTCCAAACGCCGCAACCGAGGAAGGAGCAGGAAGTAAAAACTGGCGGATGATATCCGCCCCCTCATATGCTCATCGTTTTAATTACTTAACAATCCATTCACCGCTCTTCTTCGAACCGGAATGAGAAATTAAATTTATTTGCTTCAGCCTTTTTCTTGCTCGTTCAACAGTGGGTTTAGAGACATTGATGCGTTCGGCTATTTTTGCAGCGGATAATTCCGGAGATGCCTTCATCTCTCGATAAACGGCTTTTTCGACTTCGCCCAGGTTATCAAATATTCCATCAATTGTGTCAAGAGCATGGAAATGCGGGTGCAAATACAGAGTTGTAGAAAAATAGGTTCGTGCATCATCGGTTTCAAACAGAGGTTCGGGAGAGCCGTTGTTGCGCAATGCGTTTCGAATTTTCAGAAAGCCGGTGTTACGCCCCTCGGTTAGGTGCATTTCCTTCAAAAACTCTCCAATGCGGCGGTTGCGATATCTGCGGTTATACACACGAAAATTTTTCAGATTCTCCGAACTGATGGAACGGTCTGCACCGGGGTGGCTAATGATTATAATTCGGTCTTTTTCCACCCGAACCTCAATGGGCTCTCGCTCATTATAGCCCTTGTGATAAATTGCATTGGAGAGCGCTTCCTCTATGGCGGCATAAGGGTAGTTAAAGAAGCGCTGCGCTTCCGCTACTCCGTCTATTTTGATTACCTGCTCTTGCAAGACGCTGTTTTTAATATATTGAAGCGCTTCACGCAGTTGTTGATGCAGAGGTCCTTTGAAAATCTTTTCTCGAATACGGTCACCCGAATCATCCAAAAATTCGACAACATCGATCTGAGCATAGGGAAAGAAGCGGTCAGGCTCCATATTAAAAAACATCAATCCAACGTTCTTTGGCTTTGTATATTCCGGCAGCACGCTGATAATATTCATGCTTCTGCATAAATCAGAAAAGTCCATTCGGTCGGATTCTGCGTAGAGAGTGCTGCCGATTTCCTTCAAATAGCTTTTGATTAGCGTGATATTCAAATCGGCAAGATCGGCTTCATGGTTGATGCGATCATCAAAGGGAATGTTGTTCGCCAAGTTGTACAAATCACGAAGCTCTTCCTCCGACGGAGAGACGGTACTTGACATCTTGCGGATATAGCAAACACGTTCTTTAGTGTCCTTCGCCATGGTCTTTGGTGACGAATATGGGCGTGCACTGCCACCGGGCGCCCAAATAACGATAAATTTCTTTCCTTCGTAATCAGCAACCTCAACAATAGGCATATATTCCGGTCGGATTCGCTTACATTTATTCAGCATATCCTTCAAATAGCCGTCAATCTTCTCCGGCGGAACCCCCTGCAACGGATGAAGCGGCTTGCCGTTTTGCTCCTTGACGCCGATTACGATATAGCCTCCTCCCCAGTTATCAATATCGTTCGCAAAGGCGCAGACGGTTTTTAACGAACTTTCCGCATTCCATGTTTCCTTGAATTCGATCCTCGCCCATTCTACGACATTGCCAAAAAGGAGTGTCTTTATATTTGTAGGAATCGCCATTGCTTCCAACCTCCCGTTTTTATAGCCTGTATGCTTGAAAATATCAAGCCCTTTTGCTCCATATCTATATTATATTCAAAAAACGAAACAATACAAGGTTTTTTTACCGCCTATTTGCCGCCCGACAACATCAAAACGGCTTATACAGTCCCGCTTGGACGGCGGCGAGGAGCATATCGTCCAATATCTGCTCCTTCCATTTGTAGAGGGTTGATTCGCCCACATAGAGGGCGGCGGCAATCTTGTATATCCTCGACCTTTTGGTTTCATATTTGCTGAGCGGCCTGTCCAGACCGTAATATTCGGCAAAAAACTTTTCCTTCTGCGGGCTGTAGCAGGCGAGCTTTGCCCGCACCCGCTCAATGACCCAAACCCACTTTCTCGCCTCGACATATTTGGAGCTTATCGGAGTGTTTTCGCCCATGCCCTGCTCAAAACCCCTGATATATGCCAGCCTCTCCCTATACTTCAAAGCCTCCCTGTCCGCTATCCTTCTTCCTTCAATATCCATCACTCTCACATCCTTTCGCGAACATTTGTTCGAGTAAAGTATAGCACAGAATCCAAAAAGCACAATGCCGTTTATTGGACACTGCGCTTTTTTTGGAAAGTTTTTCGGATGGGGGAGGGGCTACTTTTCCCCTTGTTCGACCACGGGTTTTATCCAGCGGTTTTTGAGATAGTAGGGCAGGTAGATGATGCACTTTAGCACGTCGTCGGTAATCTGCATGATGAAGAAGGTTGCGATAAACGGCAGCTTGAACACGAGGCCGCAGAGGGCAACGGTAGGCACCAAGACCGCATAATTTACAACGACGTCACCGATAAGCCCTATGCGGGTATCGCCGCCGGCACGGAAGATGCCGACAACGCCGATATAGGGGACGTTGCGAAGCCCCACCTCTATGCCGTAGAATATCAAAAGAATCTCGGCAGTGTGCTTGGCAACGGCGGAGGTATCGAATAGCCCCACAATCGGGGAACGCAGCAGGATGATGAACGTGCCCAAGAGCAGCCCGATTATCGGGGTTAAGCACATGAACTGACGGGAGAGCCGCTTGCCGCCCTCTATATCGCCTGCACCTATGTGCTTGCCAACCAAGATGTTGCAGGCGTGGCAGACGCCGACAAAGAACACGAACACGAGGTTTTCAACCGTGCGCACCATGGTCAGTGCGGCATAATTGTCCGTGCCCATGCGCCCGTAGACCATGTTCATCACAACGACCGAGAGCGACCAGAGCATCTCGTTGCAGAGGGCGGGCAGGCTCCTGCGCCAGAACTTTAGGAAAAAGCCCTTTAAGTGCTTAAGCCCGTTGAAGCAGCGGATTATGATATTGCGTTGGAACAGGCTCACAAAGAACACGACGGCAGGGGAAATAAGGGCGGATATCGTAGTTGCAAGCCCTGCGCCCATAACGCCCATGGCGGGAAGCCCCAATTTTCCAAAGATGAAAACATAGTTTAGGATAACGTTTGCAAGTGCCGAAACCGAGGTTGCAATTATCGGCAGGCGAATCCTCTCGGTGCTTCGAAGCGTAGTGCAGAACTGCTGCGTCAGCATCAGCCCCGTGTAGGAGAAGGCGGCTGTCTTGAGATAGCGGGCACCCTCGGCTATCATGGTGGCATCGTCGGTCATTATGCCCATGAACAGCTCGGGGAAGAGCATAACGACTACTGAGGCAATGATTCCAAGCGGAATAACGCTTACAAACGAGGCTGAAAACGCCTTATGTATGCCCTGTTCGTCGTTTGCACCGTGATATTGGGCTACGAACACCGCAGAGCCGGAGGCAACGCCAAAGGCGATAAGCTCGATAAAGAACGACACGTTGCCGGCAAGACCCACCGCAGCTATGGACACGTCCCCGAGGGTGCCTATCATCAAAGTGTCGACAAGACGAAAGGACGCCATCAGGAGGTTCTGAAGCGCAATCGGTACCGCCAACGGCAGCATCATCCTAAAAAATTTTCTGTCGAATAACCTTTGCTTTTTCATAGTCGGATGAGTTTACACTCAAACTGCCTGTTCTGTCAAGACCCCGTTTATATCCAAGGCGAGAACGTTGCCCTTTATATCGCAAAGTTCGCCCTCGCCCTGCCAAATGCAGAATATCTCCTTGTCAACATAGTTGAACACATAGGTCATATAGGAGGCCCCGTCCACGTTGACGCAGACAACGAGATCCAAGGGCTCGCTTTCGGCGTCGAGGTCACACAGCACGAAGGAAACAGCCTCTATGCAGGGCTCTATTTCAACATAGTCAAAGTCCACTGCCAGCTCTATAAGGCCGTCGCCCTCGTCAAAGTACAGCCCAAAAACGTTTTGCCGAGCGGGCGAGGACAGACAGGCGCGGTACAAAATCGCACTTTCAATCTCAAGCCACTGCGGCTCCGACGCATCCACCTCGGTGGAAGCGTCCTTAGGATCGTAAAAGGTTCGCGTAGGCTCGACATACGGAGTTACAGTAGGCGCTGCAGCCTCCTCATTCCCACCCGCACAGCCAAAACAGCAGAGTGTGGTTGCAACGGTTATAATTGTAATAAAGAGTTTAACCCTCAAATGGCACACCACCTTCAAAATAATCATCCTCTCTGATTCCGTTTATCATGTTGCCATAACCGTTATTGTCGTATTTCATATAAATACGGTACTCCTCTCCGCTTTCCGTAACGATGTCAACATATTCATCGAATACGAAGGCTACGGGAAGAATCCTTACCCCCTCGGCAAGATACATCTGAACCCCGTCTTTCGTCACAGGCAAGGGCATCTTTATCGTCAGAATATCCTCCGAAGTGAAATCCGAAACGCCGCTTTCAATGTTTGTATAGTATTCGGTAGTGGGCACGAGCTCTCCGTTTTTCGGCGTATAGATTCTGGAGGAATACCAAGTTCCCAACATATTAATAAAGTCATGGAAAACCACCTTTTCATCGGAAAATTCAGCGATATATCCTCCGTAGCCGAGTTTTGTCTCAAAATTGTTGCCGTCGAAAAGCAGATGAGAGGTGCCTATGGAACCAAAGTCGCCTTCAGTGCTGACAAGAATATCCGTGGCTCCGTCATTCGGCAGGAGGTCGCAGATTACAATGACGAGAACCCAGTTCGAATAATCAAGCAAAACCATCGAATCGTTGACAAAGAACTCGAGGTGCATATATCCGTCATCGTCAGTTATTTGGTCCCATTGAAGGCTGTCGGCGGCGCCGTCACCGTCAACATCGAACGACAGCAAATCATCGCTATTGTTCTTGCGCAGATCAATGAAATGCGGCAAATCGTCCCGCACTGTTTGAGGGGTTGCGGTTTGCAAAATTTCGCTGGGAGAAGCGGATTGAGGGGTTTCGACAGGGGCAGCCTCGGAGGTTGAAGCTGCATTAGAGACCTCCGTTAGGGAAGAATCGGAGGACGGAACCGTGTTGGGTTCACCCATCGGGGGAGCCTCGGTGGAAAGCGGAGCAGGCACTATTACCGACACGCTTTCGGATGTTGCAGCGGGAACGTCTGAAGTCAAGACCAATAATTCCTCCGAATCATTCCCACCCGCACAGCCAAAACAGCAAAGTGTGGCTGCAACGGTTATAATTGTAATAAAGCGTTTAACCCGCATACATTAAGCCCTCAAAGTATTCGCTCTCGACTTCGCCGTTTATAAGCCCCTCCCATTCGCTCTCGGAATAGTCGAGGTTGAGGCGGTATTCGGTTCCGTCATCGGTAATTATCATCACATACTCCCCTCGCACAAAGGAAACGGGGATGAGCCTTGTGCCCACGGCAAGCTCGATTGCCGTACCGTCCAAGGCGGTCACGGGCAGAGCCTTTTTAAGCGTAAGGACACGGGAGTACTCGGCGTCCTCGCTCATATCGGTTTCGAGGTTGGTCAAGACCTCCGTTGAGGGAGTCAAGACCCCGTCCTGCACGGTGTAGGTGCGCACGGTAGACCAAGTCCCTATCATATCCACAACCTCGGCCATGACAATTTCGTTTTCCGTAACGCTGTGAATCCACGCAAAATGGTCGCTTACAAGCGTTAAGGCGGTGCCGTCATAGCGAAGCTGATAGGTGTAGTAATCCGAGGAGCCCGTATCGCCGCAGACGAGAAAGTCGATGCAGCCGTCCGCCGTATCAAAGTCGCAGATTGCAACGGACATGGGATAGTAGAACTCAAGACCAACGCTTGCATCGTTTACATAAAAGTCGCTGTTCAATATCGGAGCGTTTTCATCGCCCGAATAGCGAATAAGCTCCGCCTCCCCGTCGCCAAAGAGGTCAACGCTCATAATATCGGCGGTATCATCCCAGCCCTCGTTATTCCACATTATAGGAAAGAGCTGTTGCGGCTCCTCCGTGGGCGCCGCCGTGGGTTCGGGGCGGGGCTGTTGAGTTGCAATTATCAGGGGCTGCTCGGGACTTGCCTGACAGCCAAAACAGCAGAGTGTAGCTGCAACGGTTATAATTGTAATAAAGCGTTTAACCTGCATACATTAAGTCCTCAAAGTATTCGCTCTCCTCAATTCCGTTTATGCGGGGCTCCCATGAGCCCTCGTCGCAGCTGACGGTAACGAGGTATTCGGTGCCGTCGGCGGTTATTATAGTTACCGATTCATCCTCTATAAAGGAGATGGGTATAAGCCGAGTTCCGACGGGAAGCTCGGTTGCCGTGCCGTCCGAAGCGGTCACGGGCAGCGCCTTTTTAAGCGTCAGAACGCAGGAATACTCGGCGTCCTCGCTCATATCGTTTTCAAGGTTGGTCCAGATTTCGGTCGTGGGCGTCAAAAGCCCATCCTTCATAACGTAGTTGCGAACGGACGACCAAGTTCCGAACATATTGATTTCCTTGCAAATGACGATTTCATCGGCGGTCACGCTGTATAAAAACCCATAGTGGGAGCTGACGACGGAAAGGGAGGTGCCGTCATAGCGCAGCTGATAGATGATATAGTCGCAGGAACAGGCGTCGCCGTAAACGAGGATGTCAAAACAGCCGAAGGTTTCATCATAGCCCAAGATAGCCAAGGAACCGAACAGGTCAATTTCAAGCGTCACCTTCAGATCGTTTATGAATAAATCGCAGGCAGGTTCGACGGCGTTTTCATAGCTTGCATAGCGCATAATATCCTCCGAACCGTCGCCAAAGAGGTCTATGCTCATAATATCTCCGCTGTAGTCCCAGCTATCGGTATGCCAAATCAGGGGGAAGATATGCCGTGGCTCCTCCGTGGGCGTCGTCGTGGATTCAGAGAGAGGCTCCTCCGTGGGCGCCGTCGTGGATTCGGGCTGCGGCTCCTCCGTGGGCGCCGCCGTGGGTTCGGGGCGGGGCTGTTGAGTTGCAATTATCAGGGGCTGTTCGGGACTTGCCTGACAGCCTATGGCTGCAAGTAAACATATACAAACGAGCATTACAAGCACTTTTTTCATCGATAAACCTCCGTTTGCGTACATTATACTTGCTTTGATTCATTTTGTAAAGCGATTGACAATTATCGAAAAATACTCTATATTAAATAGGATTCAAAATCGTGAGGAAAGAAAAGATGAACGAAAGATACGACCATAAACAGATTGACCAAAAGTGGCAGCAATATTGGATAGACAATAAGTGCTTCAAAACGGGCATAGATTACAGCAAGCCCAAGTTTTTTGCACTTTTGGAGTTCCCCTACCCCTCGGGCAAGGGGCTGCACGTGGGGCATCCCCGCCCCTACACCGCCATGGACACCATCGCTCGGAAGCGCCGCATGGAGGGCTACAACGTGCTGTTCCCGATAGGCTGGGATGCGTTTGGCCTGCCCGCCGAGAACTATGCGATACAGACCGGCACCCCGCCCCAAAAATGCGTGCACGATAATGTAATTATCTTCCGCCGCCAGCTTCAAAGCCTCGGGCTTTCGTTCGATTACGACCGAGAGGTCAACACGACCGATCCCGATTATTACAAGTGGACGCAGTGGATATTCCTAAAATTCTTTGAAAAGGGACTTGCCTACAAGGCGGAGATTCCGATAAACTTCTGCACCTCCTGCAAGGTAGGCCTTGCCAACGAGGAAGTCGTGGACGGCGTCTGCGAACGCTGCGGTGCGCCCGTAATTCAAAAGGTGCGCTCACAGTGGATGCTAAAGATTACCGCCTACGCCCAAAAGCTCTTGGACGGGCTTGACACCGTGGACTTTATAGAGCGGGTCAAAACGCAGCAGCGCAACTGGATAGGGCGCAGCGAGGGCGCAGAGGCGGTGTTTAAGCTGACACCGGTAGAGGACGAGCTTAGGGTTTACACGACCCGCCCCGACACCATGTTTGGCGCAACCTACATGGTAATCGCCCCCGAGCATCCCTTGCTCGACAAGTGGAAGGACAGGATTACAAACTTTGAAGCCGTTGAAGGCTACCGTCTTGCGGCGGCACGCAAGAGCGACTTTGAGCGCAGCGAGCTTAATAAGGACAAGACCGGCGTTAGGATTGAGGGCGTTGAGGCGATAAACCCCGCAAGCGGAGAAAAGATACCGATTTTCATCTCCGACTACGTTTTAATGCGCTACGGCACGGGCGCAATCATGGCGGTTCCCGCCCACGACACCCGTGACTATGAGTTTGCAAAGACCTTTGATTTGCCTATAATCGAGGTGGTAAAGGGCGGCGATATAGAAAAGGAAGCCTTCACCGACTGCGACAGCGGCGTGATGATTAATTCCGGCTTTTTGAACGGCCTGCAGGTTAGCGAAGCCATAGAAAAGATGACCGCTTGGCTCGAAGAAAAGGGCATAGGCAGGCGGCAGGTGAACTACAAGCTGCGGGACTGGGTGTTTACAAGGCAGCGTTACTGGGGCGAGCCTATACCGCTCGTGCATTGCCAAGAGTGCGGCTGGGTTCCATTGCCCGAGAGCGAGCTTCCGCTGACGCTCCCCGATATAGACGATTTTACGCCCGCCGACGACGGCTCCTCGGCACTGATAAGGGCCACGGACTGGCTGCATACGACCTGCCCCAAGTGCGGTGCGCCCGCGATACGGGAGAGCGATACCATGCCCAACTGGGCGGGCTCGTCGTGGTATTTCTTACGCTACTGCGACCCGCATAACGGTGAGGCGTTTGCCTCAAAGGAGGCGCTCGACTATTGGATGCCCGTCGATTGGTACAACGGGGGCATGGAGCATACCACGCTGCACCTTCTGTATTCGAGGTTTTGGAACAGGTTTTTGTACGACTGCGGCGAGGTTCCGACAGCCGAGCCCTACAAGAAGCGCACGAGCCACGGCATGGTTCTGGGCGAGAACGGCGAAAAGATGTCCAAGTCGAGGGGCAACGTCGTAACGCCCGACGAGATAGTCGATGAGATAGGTGCGGACGCCTTCAGGGTGTACGAGATGTTCATGGGCGCCTTCGATCAGCCCATCCCGTGGAGCACGCAGGGCGCAAGGGGCTGCAGGAGGTTTCTGGATAGGGTCTGGCGGCTCTGTGAGATGGTTTCGGGCACGGAGGGCTATACCTCCGAGGAGATGAAGTCCAAGGTGCATTTCTGCATAAAGAAGGTGGGCGAGGACTACGAGCGCATGAAGTTCAACACGGCGATAGCCGCAATGATGTCGCTCGTCAACGACTTCTACGCCGAGGGCTCCTTAACAAGGCACGAGCTGAAAACCCTGCTGCTGCTGCTCTCTCCGGTTGCCCCGCACGTCTGCGAGGAGATGAATCAGATGATGGGCGAAGAGCCCCTGCATCACGCAAAGTGGCCCGAGTACGACGAGGCGGCACTGATTCAGAGCCAAATCGAGTACGGAATACAGATAAACGGCAAGGTTCGCGCAAGACTGAGCCTGCCCACCGACCTCGAAAAAGCCGAGATTGAAGCCGCCGCCACCGCACACGAGGAGATAGCCCCGCTGCTCAAAGACAAGACGATAGTAAAGATTATCGTCGTCAAAAACATCGTAAACATAGTAGCAAGATAATCCAATCACAGGGACGGTTCTCCGGTTGAAATCCAATCACGGAACCGTCCCCTTGATTGACGATGATTGAGGCCCCTCTGTAGGGGCGGATATCATCCGCCCGCCGTCGAGATATCATCCGCCCGCCGTCCACCCTCAACCCTCCACAACTAAAACGGAAAAAACATATTGGAAAACCATATGCCTGTTACGACGGCTACGAGGGAGGCGATGAGTGCCACCGGGAGCGTGAAGCGGGTCTTTTTTATGCCTATCGAGCCGAAGTAGAGGGCGAGGGTGTAGAATATGGTCTCCGACGCCCCCATCAAAACGCCCGCCGTGTAGCCCACGAGCGAGTCCGCGCCCTCGGTTGCCATTAGGTCGGTCGTGACCGCCACCGCCGCACTGCCCGAAAAGGGGCGCAGGAGAATCAGCGGGAGCAGCTTTGGATCGAGCCCCAAGGGGGAGAGCAGCGGGGAGAGCAGGGAGATTAGGTAATCGAGGGCGCCGCTGCTTCTGAATATCGAGATTGCAATCAGCATAGTTGCAAGGCAGGGCAGGATGGTTTTCAAAAGCGGCAGGCTCTCCGCCGCCCCGTCGATAAAGGCGGTAAAGACGTTGACCCGCTTAAACAGCGAGTAGACAACGAGCAGGATTATAAGGGCGGGGATGACATAGCCTATCATTTTGAAAGCACCTTGCAGAGTATCACCGCAACGACGGTTGCAAGCGCCGAGGATAGGAGCGTGGGCAGCACGACGGCGGCGGGGGAGGCGCTGCCATAGGCCTGCCTAAGCGCAATCAGCGTTGTGGGCAGCAGCTCCAAGCAGGAGGCGTTTACCGCAAGCAGGGTACACATCTCGTTGGTGGCAATGCCCTTTTTCGGGTTTTTCTCATCGAGCAGGCGCATGGCGGTAAGCCCAAACGGGGTTGCGGCATTGCCCATACCGAGCATGTTTGCGGCAAGGTTCATCGAGATTGCGCCCGCAGCCTCACCCGCATTCGGAAAGAGAAAGCCTATCGCACGGCGCAGCCTTTTGGACAGCGCCTCCATAAGCCCCGACTTTTGCATAACGCCCATGAGCCCCATCCAAAACATATAGGCTCCGAGCAGGGTTATGCAGAGGGTTACCGCCTCGTTGCCCCCTTCCAAGAGGGAGGCAAGGGCGGCGTCCCCGCCGTTACGGACGGTTTCGACTATAATTCCAATAAGCAGCATGACGACAAAGACTATGTTCATACCCCAATTTATGAATAGAAAGCAGAAAAAAATCGTCTTTTTTGAAAAATTTGGGCAGGAGCCCGCACGGAGAGTTTTTTTCTGTTATAATGTAGACTGAAAAAATTTACGGAGGCCTTTGGATGAAACGAGCGATTTCACTGCTCATAGTTGTATTTATGCTTGGGGGATTTGTTATCAGCGGCTGTCAAGTGATAAGGGGCAACGGCAGTGAGTTTTGCCTGCAGTTTTTGGAGTATATAAAAAACGGGCAGTACAGCAACGCCTATTCGATAGTCTCATCCACGGTTAAGAACACCGCAAGCGACACCACCGCCTCGGGCACGGAGCAGATTTCCTCCACGGAATTTACCGATAAATATACGCAGATATTCGACGCCTTGGGGCTTACGGGCATAGATTATGAGATAACCAACATATCCGACGGAACCATCATCTCCTCGGTGGACTTCACTATGACCTATCACACCGAGATGGCGGGCGACCTTACCAACACCTATACGATGACCGCCGAGTATCACGGCGCCTGGGGCGTTATGTGGGAGCCTGCGCTCATCTTCCCCGCCATGGAGTGGGGGGACAGGCTTTTGACCGGTCTTAACTACCCCGACAGGGGCGAGATTTTCGACGCCGACGGCAACATCTTGGCGGAGAACATTGCACCTCTTACGGTCTACTGCGTCCCTGCAAGCATTGAAACCGATGAGGAAAGGGAGGAGCTCAGGGCAGCCATCCTTGCAATTCCCGAGCTTGCCAACCGTTTCAACAACGAGGATGCGCTTGCAACCCTCGACAGAATCCTAAACAGCAATCTCTCGAGCGCAAGGCTGCTTTCGATATACCCCGACTTGGTTTCCGACAGCTTTGAACAGCAGGTCTTGGCAGTCGAGGGCCTCGGCATAGACAGCAACGCAGCCCTCGTCACGACCAAATATAGAAACTACCCCTACGGCCACTCCCTAAGCCACATCTTGGGCTTTGCAAGCATAATTCAAGAGGAGGACTTGGACGCAAAGAAGGATGAAAACGATCCCGCCTACGATCCCTTCTACGACGGCGACAGCTGGCTTGGATATGCGGGCTTGGAGATGCAGTATGAGAACATATTGAGGGGCACTAAGGGCAGCTTTGCCTACATTCAGGGCTCCGACGGCACGAACAGGATGACGCTGTACAACATCCCCGCAACCGACGGGCAGGACATACACCTGACGATAAAGATGAACCTGCAGCAGCGGGTTGAGGAGGTCGTTGAGGTCGTTTCCTACACGGGAACGGTTCCGGGCGTCGTGATAGTCATGAACCCCACGACCGGAGCGGTGGAGGCAATGTACTCTTGGCCCGACTACGACCCGAACGACTTTTCGAGGGGACTTATCGACGATGAAACATGGGAAGAGATGGAAAACGACACCGTCAACACCCCGCTTTTGAACCGAGCGATACAGGGTCTGTATGCGCCGGGCTCAACCTTTAAGCCGCTGACCGGCATTTTGGGCATTGAATCGGGCACGATTACTTGGGACTCGGTGTTCCCCGACACGGAATATCTAAAGTGGGACATCTGGGAGCCGTCAAGAGCGGGCGGGCAGTTTGCCGACCTCGGCATTGAAAAGGTCACAAGAACCGGCAACTCCAACCGCCACACCCCGATGAATCTTGAAAACTCGATAATCGACTCCGACAATATCTTCTTCTCGTGGACGGGACTTTTGATGGGCTGGGACCTGTTCTTGCAGGGCATGGAGGCCATAGGCATGACGGAGGCGGTTCCCTTCGATTTGCCCACGCAGACCTCGCAGATAATATCCGAGGGCACCGAGCAGACCGGAACGCTTATGACGATGACCGCCTACGGGCAGGGCGAGATATTGACGACCCCCTTGCAGATGGCAACCTATATCTCCGCATTCAGAAACGGCGGCATAGCCTACGAGCCCTACGTCATAGACAGCTTCTGGCAGGCGGAGGGCACCGACTACACGCTTGTTGAAAAGACCGAGCCCACGGTCTGGAGGCGCATATGCAACGAGGAAACGGCGGCACGAATGGAGCAGGCGATGATAGGCGTGTGCAAGTCGAGATGGGACCACGGCGGCACGGGCAGATACTTGGGAGTTACGAGCTTTGTAATTGCGGGCAAGACGGGCACGGCCGAAGTCGGAGAGGACAAGGAAAAGGAGCTTGCGTGGTTCATAGGCTACCGCTACTCCAACCCCGACGGCTCACCCTTAGACCCCGAGGACGAGAGGCTGGTACTCGTGATGCTGGAGATAGACATGCTCACGCTTCCTTCTGTGGACGATGAGTACACCATGCTCAAGTTCTGGATTGCTCAGCTTTTGTTAAAGGACGATGTTCTGACCGAGGACGCCGTCACCGAAAATATTATGGGATAGCACACCCCTTTTACGGTTTTGCATAGGATGGTGTGAGGGAGCTTATGAAGAAAATTGTGTTTACGGGCGGGGGAACCGCAGGACATGTGAACCCCAATATTGCGCTTATCGACAGGCTCGATAGGGACGAATGGGAGATTCACTACATCGGAATGAAGGACGGCGTCGAGGAAAAGCTCATCAAGGCTTGCGAGGGCGTGACCTTCCATCAAATAGCCGCAGGCAAGATGCGCAGATACTTTTCGCTGAAGAACGTTTCGGACGTGTTCAGGGTTATAAAGGGCGTTTCACAGGCGAAGCGGCTGATAAAAGCCATCCGTCCCGACGTCCTGTTCAGCAAGGGCGGCTTTGTCAGCGTTCCCGTAGTAATGGCGGCAAAGAGGCGCTGTCCGGTGATAATCCACGAGTCCGACTACACCCCCGGCCTTGCCAACAGGATTGCCTCGAGGTACGCCGATTACATCTGCGTGACCTTTCGAGTAACGGCAGATAATATCAAGGGCAAAAAGCAGGTACTGCACACCGGAACCCCGATTCGCGACTCGCTGCTTTCGGGCAGCAGACAGGCGGGGCTCGACTTTTGCAAGCTCTCGGGCAACAAGCCCGTGCTGCTCGTCATGGGCGGCAGCCAAGGCGCAAAGGCGATAAACGACACCCTAATCTCAGCCCTTCCCAAGCTCTTGGAAAAATTTGACGTCGTCCACCTCTGCGGCGAGGGCAAGAGGAGCAGCTTTACTGCGGAGGGCTACGTTCAGTTCGAGTACATTCGAGAGCAGATGGCAGACCTCCTTGCCATGGCCGATTTAATAGTTTCAAGGGCGGGCGCAAATGCGGTCTTTGAGTTTTTGGCATTGCAAAAGCCCTCCATCCTCATCCCCCTGCCGCTTGCCCAAAGCAGGGGCGACCAGATTCAAAACGCCGACTACTTTGAAAAATGCGGCTTTGCAAAGAAGCTCGAGCAGGACGGCATGAGCGCAGAAACGCTGATAAAAACGATAGACGAGGTGTACGGCAAAAGGGCAACCTACGTTGAGAACATGAAAAGGGACGGTTCCGCAAGGGGAACGGATGCGATTCTAAACCTCATTTTCAAAGTGGTGGAGCATGATTGAACGGCTGATAAACGAGTTGAACGGCGAAGGAGCGGCACAGGCGCTGTCCGCCCTCTGCGCCCATGCCAAGAGTGGCAAGGGCAGGGAGGAGATAGCCGAACAACTGGACAGGTCAAGCCTTATGCAGCTAATAAAATCGGACGAACCCAAGGTTCGAAAGAACGCTTACAGGCTTATCGGCGCCTTGAAGGACAGGGCATACGCCCCCGCCCTCTGCGAGTCGCTTAAAAACGAGGACAGGCTCTTTTGCGTACCGAGCCTTCTGCTTGCGCTCGGAAGTTTAGAACAGCGGGAGGCGCTTGAAAGCTACACCGTTCCCACCGACTGCGCCGAAAAGCACCAAGCAGAAATTGCGCTTGCACTTTCAAAGGCGAGGCAGACTTTGGATCAAACCACCTTCGAGCGCATAGAGCAGCTGGATAGGGAGTACGAAATCCTCTGCACAGCCCCCAAGGGCTTTGAACGCTGCCTATACGACGAGCTTTCGGAGCTCGGGTTTGCTCCTGTGATAAAGAACAATTCGGTCTACGTTACGACCGCACGGATAGGGCAGCTCCACCGTGCCCGCTGCCTCTTTGAGGCGCTGATACCGATTAAAAGCGGGGTTTTGGCGCAGCCCAAGCAGATAGCGGCACAAGCAACCCCGTGCATAGGGACGCAGTACCGCATAGAGCTCAGGGGCTACCTAAAGGACAGGCGCAAGCTGATAAGTGAGGTTGCGGCGCTCATGCCCGCGGGCAACAACCCCTCAAACTACGATTGCGAGCTTAGGATAGAGTGCCGAATGGACGAGTGCGACCTCTATTGGAAGCTGTGGAACGTAAGGGACGAGCGGTTTTCATACCGCAAAAGAACCATCGCAGCCTCGATGCAGCCGAGCCTTGCAGCGGCGCTCTGCAGGTACGCCAAGGGCTTTGAGCACGCCGAAACCCCCGTTGTGATAGACCCGTTCTGCGGCAGCGGAACCCTGCTTTTCGAGCGGGAAAGGCTGTCAAGCTGCAGGGCGCTTATCGGGGTTGACAAGAGCGGCAAGGCTATTGAAGCGGCACGGGCAAACGGCAGGGAAGCCTCCTCGCAGGCAAGGTTTGTTTGCAAGGACGCCTTGCGATTCGACGTTAAGGATGGCGCAGACCTCATCCTGTCCAACCTGCCCTTCGGCAACCGAGTCGGCACGCACGAGGATAACAAGCGGCTGTACGAGGGCTTTATAAAAAGGCTGCCCACCCTTTTGAAGCAGGACGGAATCGCCGTGCTGTACACCATGGAATATCGGCTTTTGGAGGGCTGCATCAAGCGTGAAAAACGCTTAAAGCTCACCGACAGCAGAAGAACCGAGGCGGGCGGACTCCTGCCGTGGGTATTCGTGCTGGAGCGGAACGAAAAAAAGTAGTTGTCTAAAGGAGCCTAATTAGGTATAATGTAACTATGTATGAAGTAAGAGGCGAAAATCGAACGAATAAGCAAAGGCGGCCTGCGAACGGTTCAATGCAAAACGGAACCGTCCGCGATTATTCGTCGCGCGATTCGATGCGGCAAAACTCTGCCGCTGCGCCCAAGCGCAAGCCCTCTTCAAACCTCACCCCCGAGGAGATTGAACGCAGGCGCAGAGCCCGCCAACGCAAGCTCAGGCGCAGAAAGATTCAGGCCTTTGCAATCCTTACCTTCTTCCTGCTCGCCCTTGCGGGCCTCATCGTTGCGATAATCTTTGCCACCAAGAGCTGTTCGGGCGACGGCGGCAACGCTGCCGATGAAACGCCCGCACCCTCTTCCGATATCGGTGCCGACATCAGCGCCGACACCATTTTGCCCGCCGGCGCCTCCGTCAACGGCGTTTCCGTCGAGGGGCTGACCGTCGAGGCGGCTACGGCTGCGCTCAACTCCAAGCTCAGCCTGCCCACGGTGGCGTTTGCCCTGCAGGGCGAGGGCATAGACACCGTCTTAGACGCCGAGGCCATAGGCGCAGCCTACGATATCGAGGGCGCATTGGCTCTGGCTGCAAACGGCAGGGCTGCAACCGCTACCCTGACATACAGCCAAGAAACCTTAAAAACCTCCCTCTACGCCATAAACGACACGCTCCCCAACCATGCGACCAACGCCTCGTTTACGATTGAAACCAACTCCGACGGCAGGTCCTCCTTCAACTACGTTGAGGGCACGAACGGAATGCAGATAGAGTATGACCCTATAATCGAGGCGATAGAAGGCTACATTTCGCAGAACATCTATTCTGCCACCATAGTTCCGCAGACGAGCGTTTCCACGCCTGCAGTCACGGTTGAGGACCTCAAGCAGCTCACAACCAAGCTCGCAAGCTACACCACCACCTATCGCTTTAAGGGAACCTCGAGCATGACCGAGGATGAGAAGGAAAACTGCCAAGCGAGGGATGCCAACATCCAAAAGGCGGTTGCGATGATGAACGTCATAACCCTCGAACCCGGCGAGGTGTTCAGCTTTAACAACACCACGGGCAATCGAGACGTAAAGTACGGCTGGACGGCTGCAAACGCAGTCTATAACGGCATATACCGCAAGGAAGGCGGCGGCGGCGTCTGTCAGATAACCACGACAATGTTCAATGCGCTCATGCTCGCAAACGTTGAAATAGTCAATCGCAAGGCGCACACCCTGCCCTCGGACTACGTTGACCTCGGCTTGGATGCCACCGTCGATTACGGCAACATCGATTTCAAGTTCCGCAACAACGGCGATACCACGCTCTATGTGTTCGTATATCTCAAGGTCAACAGCAGCAGCAGCCGTCAGCGGGATATCATCGTTGAGGTCTATGGCAAGGCCTTTGAGGAGGGCGTCAAGTACCGCACCCGCTACGAAATAGTCGAACACATCGAGTCCACCGAGATAGAGTACGAGGTCGATAAGTCCTTGGAGCCCGGGGATGATGTGATAGTCCGCAAGCCCCACGACTACTACCTCGTCATGAGCTATGTCGATAAATACGTAAACGGCGAATTCGTCGAAACCGTTATGAGCTTTGAGTCCGAGTATAAACTCTATACCGAAAAACACCTGATAGGGCCCACCGCAGCACCCACGACCATACCCACCCCCGCTGCCTCCGACGACGGCGGCGATGACGGCGGCGGCGACGACGGCGGTGGCGGTGTCGTCATACCCAACCTGTAACCTTAGCTCCGACGCAAGTCGGAGTTTTTTTGTGGCGGCGATAGGGGTACGGATGGCTACGATAGGGGAACGACCTCTTTCTTTTCGCACGCACCGTTCCTTGTAGGGGCGGATATCATCCGCCCGCCGTACCCGTTATTGCCCCTCACGGGGTTTTTTCTTCATTTCTTTTCGGACGCACCCTTCCCTGTAGGGGCGGATACCATCCGCCCGCCGCTCCCGTTATCACCCTCACGGGGGTTACCCTTCTTTCTTTTCGCGAGAAAAGAAAGAAGCAAAGAAAAGCGTAAAAGAGATAATATTATAATTTGTATGGTGTTGCTTGCGTGCGCCATTTTGCCGCAGACAGGCGACAAAATGGCAAGGGCGATTATGAATTATACATTACAAATTATGCATTATAATTTAACCTCTTGCTCTTTTACGGGTTCTTTTGGTACTTTTCTTCCCGCCTGCGTTATCATATCAAGTGCAACGAGGGAAAAAGTAGGGGAAAAAGAGATA